>DAOUQP010000029.1 GCA_030625575.1 Eubacteriales bacterium
CTGGTAGAAGTGCGAAAGCAGCAAAAGAAACGACAGAAATGATCGACTTATCAATCAGAAAAGTAGAAGAAGGATATGAAATAGCAAACGATACAGCGTCTGCTCTTAAGAAAATTGTGGAAGGTGTTGAGACTGCTGAAACTATCGTAGAAATAATAGCTGAAGCGTCTAATCAACAGGCATCTGCCATAGCTGAAATAGACAGTGGAGTAGGTCAAATTTCACAAGTTACTCAAGTAAATACAGCGACTGCAGAAGAAAGTGCGTCAGCAAGTGAGGAAATGGCATCTCAGGCCCAAATATTAAAAACCTTGATTAATTCGTTTGAATTATTAGAAAATGAAAATATTGAATTTAATATATCTAATATATGATATACTAAAATAGAAATTAATATAAAATAAGATTGCGATTATATAAGCCTAAACTATTGTATGGTTTATATAACGATAGGGTTTTATTGGAAACGATAAGGCCTCCCAGTGTGGAAAGTAATCAAATTTAAGAATCGATTGATTTTTTTGACTTTCCATATTTTAGGGGGGAGTCTTTTTTTATGTAAAAAAAGGGGTGCTTATTATTATGAAAAAAATTGCTTTATTAGTTGGAATCTTGTTATTGGCAATATCGTTATTTGGCTGTGCAAATAATGATGCAGATGTTTCTCAAACAGAGTTAGAAGGAGAAGTAATTGTTTACCATGCAGGGAGTTTAACAATTCCATTTGAAAATGTCGAAAAGGCATTCGAAGAAAAATATCCAAATATCGATGTTATAAGAACACCGGGTGGAAGTCGAGCTGTTACTAGAAAAATTGTTGAGTTTGAAGACAAAGTCGATGTATTGGCATCTGCTGACTATGCAGTCATTGATACTTTGATGATTCCTGATTACGCTAATTGGAATGCACTATTTGCTCAAAATTCAATGGTTATTATGTATTCAGACGATAGTCGTTATTCAAATGATATTACAAGTGAAAATTGGTATGAAATATTATTGAAAGAAGACGTTAATTACGGACACAGTGAACCAAATGCAGATCCGTGTGGTTATCGCAGTCTTTTAACAATGCAATTAGCTGAAAAACATTATAAAATCGAAGGACTTTATGACGGGTTGATAGAGGTGCGAAAGGATAAAAACATTAGACCTAAATCTGTTGAATTAATAGCTATGCTTGAAACCAGAGCATTGGATTATGCTTTTGAATATGAATCAGTGGCGATGCAACATCAATTATTGAATCCTGAATTAAAATACATAAAATTGCCAGATGAAATCAATCTTTCTTCAATAGAATTTAAAGATTTTTACTCGCAAGCATCAGTTGAGCTTAGTGGAAGCGAGCCAGGAACTACTATTACAAGAACTGCTGCACCAATTGTTTACAGTTTGACAATGCCGACAACTGGAAAAAATGAAGAGTTGGCACTACTTTTCTTGGAGTTTCTATTTGATAGAGATCAAGGGATGAAGATTCTTAGTGAATCTGGGCAACCGGTTTTAGATAAAATAACAATTTTTGGTGAAGAAAATTTTCCTGAAAGTTTAAAAAATGTTGTAAAATAGAAATATAAATATTTTGGAAGGAGAATATATATGAATAAACGTATTGAAAAATTATATGTGTTTTCACTTTTTAGTGGATTGATGATTTTGTTTTTTGTTCTCTTTCCAATTATCAATACATTTACTTGGACCAAGTGGCCATTATTGGTTGAAACATTAAAAGATCCAGTAGTGATAGAAGTAATATTTAGAAGTATTAGAACAGCGTCAATAACTACATTCATTGCATTTACTTTTTCTGTACCGTTCGCATATTTTGTAGTTCGTCATGATTTTAAATTCAAACAATTATTGGAGAGTATAATTGATATTCCAATGGTTATGCCTCATACTGTAGCTGGTATAGCGTTATTGACAGTGTTATCGCCGAAAAGTTTCTTTGGAAGATTCTTAGTGGATAATGGAATCGAAGTATTGGGAACTGAAATAGCAGTAGTGATAGCAATGCTGTTTGTCAGTTTACCACTAATGTTCAACTCGGCAAAAGAAGCATACAAATGGATTCCAGAGAGATTGGAAAATGTATCTAGAAGTCTTGGAGCCACTCACTTTCAAACATTTTTAAAAATTACATTTCCATTAGGGTGGCGTGATATCCTCAGTGGGATGATATTGACTTGGGCACGTTCTATCAGTGAGTTTGGAGCAGTAATAATTTTAGCATATCATCCGATGATAGCACCTACACTCATTTATGAGAGGTATACGACATATGGTATGAATTATGCTGTACCCGTAACAATAATTTTGCTTATCATTTCTTTATTGATATTTGTTGCTTTAAGATTAATCTCTACTAAAAGTTATAGAAAGCGAGTATAATTATGATACAGATTAAAGACCTTGAAATTCAATTAGGCGAGTTCAAACTCAAAGAAATTTCATTTGATGTCAAACAGGGAGAATTCTATATTCTTCTAGGACCTACGGGTGCAGGTAAAAGTGTTATTTTAGAAGCGATAGGTGGATTGATAAAGCCTCAATTGGGACAAATCATTATAAATGATAAAGATGTTTCAAATTCTAAACCCGAGGCAAGAAATGTTGCTATTTGCTATCAAGATTATTCGTTGTTTCCACATTTCACTGTTAAAGAAAATATTCTTTATGGTTTACAATTCGGACAGAAGAAAAATAAAAAAGAGCATATGAAAGATTTTTCAGAATTAACAAAATCGTTGCAGATAGAGCATCTTATCGATAGATTCCCTGAGAATTTGAGCGGAGGAGAAAAACAACGTGTATCTTTAGCCAGAGCATTGATTGTCAGACCAAATGTACTTTTGATGGATGAACCTCTTGCTGCGTTGGATTCGCATATCAAAGATAAACTCATGCGAGATATTAAAAAAATGCATGAAAAATATCAAATGACAGTGATTATGGTGACTCATAGTTTTCAAGAGGCCTATTATCTCGGTAACCGCGTAAGTGTTGTAAATGATGGTAGAATCATTCAAAGCGGTACTATGGAAGATATTCTGAATTATCCCAATTCACTATTTGTCGCTAACTTCGTGGGACTTAAAAATATTATTGATGCAACTAAAATAAATTTTAATGAAACAGGATATGTGGGCATCAGACCTGAGAACGTAAAAATCATTAATAATAATGAAATATTTGATTATATTGGGATAGGTGTAGTTGAAGAAATTGCAGATATGGCGACATATTTTGAGATTACTTTAAACACTGAATTTGGACCAATTATTTCTTATCTGCTATTTAATGAATATATTGAAGGTCACTTTATGGTCGGAGATAAGATGAAATTTGGTTTTAATAGAAATAATTTAGTTGTACTAGAAAATTATAAGTGCTGATGTATTGATAGCAAATTAAGGAGTCGTTATGGTAGGAGTATTATTTTCATTAATCGCAGGAATATTTATAGCTATGCAGATGGTATTTAATGCAAGAGTAGGTGAGCATGTTGGACTATGGGAAACGACTACAATTGTACATGCTGTTGGATTCTTGTTTTCAATCGTTATGTTGGCATTGTTTGGTGATGGGCATATAGGGAAATGGGCCGAGATCAACAAATTATATCTTTTAGGTGGCGCTTTAGGAGTTCTTGTCATTTATAGTATGACAAGAAGTGTATTATCTATTGGAGCAACTTTGGCAGTTTCGGTATTGATGGTTTCTCAATTGACGGCCGCGTTGATGATTGATATGTTTGGACTGTTTGGAACACACAAAATAATTATCGACTGGACCAAACCTGTAGGAATTTTTATAATAATTATCGGTATTATTGTTTTTAAAATAAGAGGATAAACTTAAGGAGAAAATAATATGCTAAAAGAGTTGATAAAAAAGAATAGGTCTTATCGCAGGTTTTATCAAGATGAAAGAATTGATAAAAGTACTTTGTTGGAATTAATTGACTTGGCTAGATTATCTTCTTCAGGAAGAAATATTCAAGCATTGAAGTATATTTTGTCTTATGATAGAGAAACCAACGAAAAAGTGTTTAAAAACCTTAGATGGGCTGGATATCTCAAGGACTGGAAGGGCCCTGAAGAAGGAGAAAAACCCAGTGCGTATATTATCATGCTTCTTGACCTTGAATTGGCTGACAATTGCTATTGGGACCATGGCATAGCCGCTCAAAGCATCTTGTTGGGAGCCACGGAAATGGGCTTCGGTGGTTGCATGTTCGGCTCTATCGATAAAGTAAATTTAAGAAAAGATTCCAATATAGATGATAAATATAAAGTTTTAATGGTTATTGCTTTAGGCAAACCAAAAGAAAATGTGATATTGGATGAAATCGGTGAAGATGGAGATATCGAATATTGGAGAGATGAGGATAATAATCATCATGTACCCAAAAGAAAACTAGAGGATTTGATTATTGATAATGAATGAGGAATTGCTTAAGCGATTCCTTTTCTATTGTTGATTATGGTAAAATAAAGCAAAGGGGGAATGATAATGAAAATAATAAAATACATAGGGTACATTTTAATTATTATCTTTGCGTTTGTTTTTTCGTTAGTATTGTTTGTTGTATTTACAGATTATGTACCTGATGAAATTGAAATACATGAGTATACAAATAGAGTTGATGGTGTATTGGATGATGAATTGACTATTACAATTTTTAATATTGGATATTGTGGATTAGATAAGGGGCAAGATTTTTTTATGGATGGTGGAACAGGCTCGAGATCATCCAGTGAAGAACAAACTTTATTAAATTTACAAAAAAACATTGCTGCTATGAAAGAAGTAGATTCTGATATTTATTTATTTCAAGAGATAGATATAGATAGTACGAGAAGTTTTAGAATAGATCAAATGAGTGAAATTATCAAGGAGTTCTCTGACTATAATTATTCGTTTGTTCACAATTACTTAGTACCTTGGGTTCCAGTTCCATTAAATAAACCAATGGGGAAAGCAGAATCTGGTTTGTTGACTTTGGTCAACGGTAAAATAGAGAGTGCGACAAGGTATAATTTGCCAAATGATAAAACTATTCCTGACAAGTATTTTCTGCTGGATAGATGTATGGATGAAATAGTTCTATCTTTAGAAAACGGCAAGACTTTGCATGTAATAAACTTACACTTATCAGCGTATGATGCTGCGGGAATAATAAAGAAAGAACAAATGCAATTTTTGAGAGAATTTATCAAGAAGTTGGATTTTAGCAATGATTATTATATTTTTGGAGGAGATTGGAATCAATTGCTCTCAAAAGATATCGTCATCGATAAAGACAAGTACAACCCAGAATGGCTAGGTGCACCTCCGACCGAGTTCGATGATTTATCTGTTACATGGGGCTATGACGTCAGGACTAATACTGTAAGAGATTTATATGAAGCATATAATCCTGGAAGTACGTTTGAAACGGTTATCGATGGATTTTTGGTATCTGATAATATTGAAATTGTCGAGATTCATACTATAGATGAAGGGTTTGAAAATAGTGATCATAATCCTGTAACAATGAATATAATATTGAAATAAAAATATCTTCCATGAAAGTAATTAATGAGATGAAAATTCAATATTTATGGTAAAATAATATACGGAGGTATATATTTTATGAGACTTCTTTATGATATTTTTATTGCGTTTTTTCGAACAGGATTATTTGGATTTGGTGGTGGACAAGCTTCAATCCCGTTGATTCAACAGGAAGCGGTTGAACGGTATGGCTGGTTGACTATAGAAGAATTTACAGATTCAATTGCATTTGGCAATAGTTTACCCGGACCTATCGCTACAAAATTATCCGCACTTATTGGATATAAAACCGCTGGATTTCCAGGTTTGTTTGTTGGATTGTTTGGAATGATTTTACCTTCGACAGTATTTGTTGTTGTTTTAGGATCTGTATATATAAAGTATAAAGATCAGAGCTGGTTACAAGGAATGATGAAAGGGGTAAGACCTGTTGTCGTTGTTTTGATTTTCCAAGTTGTAGTGATGATGAGTAAAACTTCATTTGGTAGTGTGTCTGCGTATATAATTGCAGCTTTTGCAATTGTACTTGTTTATGTTTTAAATGTTCATCCGGCAATAACCATAGTTTTGGCACTTCTTTATGGAGGTATATTTTTAAAATAATCAATGCGCTCGAAACTGAGCGTATTTTATTATATGAAAAAAATGATAAAGCTAGGAGATTTCTAATGAAAATAATTTTATCACCAAGTAAAACAAGAAATATTAAATTCGATAATTTGATTAGAAAAGATACTACAATTCCTTTATTTAAAGAAGAAGCAGATTATATAGCCAATCAAATTAAAGAAATCGACATAGAAGATTTAGGTAGAATAATGAAAATTAAAAAAGACTTGCTTAACAACACATTTAAGAATTATTTAAATTTTGAAAATTTAGAAGAATTACCAGCAATTCATAGTTATTCTGGTATAGTGTTTAATGAAATACAACTAGATGAATTAAATAATGAACAGGTAAATTATCTAGCTTCAAATCTTCGAATACTTTCTGCTTTATATGGTGTTTTACGACCTTTTGATGGTATAAAAAGCTATAGATTGGATATGAATACTAAAGTCCTCGATATAACAAACTATCAGTTTTGGAAAGAAAAGATAAATGAAGAGTCCATAGGACTTGATGTCGGATCAAAAGAGTTGGTATTGAATTTATCTTCCGGGGAATTCAGTAAAATGCTGTCTTTTAAATATATTAAAGTTGATTTTAAAGAGAAAAGTGAAGATGATTTTTATAAAATTGTTGGAATATATGCAAAAAAAGCAAGAGGTAAAATGGTGAATTATTTAGTTATAAATAGAATCGAAGATTTAAAAGGAGTAAAAAGATTTAATGCGGATGGATATGAATATAATAAAGAACTGTCAACTGATACTAATATAGTTTTTACCAGATAAGAGGACAGATGGATAAAATGATTAATGCGCTCGAAATAGAGCGCATTTTACTATTGGAATGAGACATCTCCATCTAAAAAATAAATTACATCTTTTCGTTCAACAACAATCTTGCATTTTTCTTTTAATACAGTATCTTCTTTAATAATTTTCATCAATTCATGAGATGGGTTGATAGCTGTTGGATTCCCCATTAATTTCAGCATGGAATAATCGCCATTCGTATCTCCGTAAGAGTAAGATTTATTGATATCTATATCATATCGATTGATAAAATCATTTATAGCTTTAGTTTTATTCTCGCTGTCCCACATTTTTTTTACATCACCAGTAAAATTACCATTTTCATCTGTAATGTAATCACTGCCGATATAGTCATCCGCACCGTATTTTTCTGCCATTTTACTTACTAAAAAATCGGGACTTCCTGATACAAAGATTATACGGTGGCCCATATCCTTATGCCATTGTATTTGGGAACGTGAATATCTGTATATTGCATCACCTTTTAAATTAATTACTTGATCAGAAATGAATTCAATGTGATTAAGATTTAAACCAGTTAGATTTCTTATATATTCTTGTGCTAATTCTTCCATAAAATCATCATAATCGCCCTGTCTGTTTTTCCATAGGATGTACAAATCGTTAATTTTGTTATACCAAATATTTTGTTCGATAACTTCGTATTTAACTAATTTTCTAAAGTGCTCAATCATTAAAGAGCCACGGTATAATGTTCCATCAATATCAAAAAAAGCAGCAGTATTCATATACATCCTCCTTAAAAAATCATTTAATTAATTATAACATAAGGGTGTTAATTTGTTTGAAATATTTAAGATTGGGTATCAAAGTAATGTAGAAATCTCCTCTTGTGGGGGTTGATATATAGTGAGAGAGGACGAATTATTGAGCGTAGGCTCAAAAGGGAAAAAAATCATTTGAATGTTTATGTAAGTTTGCTTATTGCTTATAGCAGAATAATCATCGAATGGAGGAATGCATATTAAAACAGATCAATTAATAAAAACTGAATACGAAGAAATTTATCGTGCTCTAACTCACTAGAAAGGGCTATCTTTAAAAAGAATTTTAAGATAGTCCTTTAATTATGCTTAAAAAGTTATTAATGATTTTTGCTGTAATACCCCAAATGATATATTCGTCATATTCATAAAAATAAACAGGATATATTCCTTTTTTCCAAGGATAATTTTCTTCTTTAGGTATTTTTTTGAATGGAAAATTTGATGGAAATTTAAAATGATTTTTAATATCATAAACTTTAGGTTTATTATCAATAAAGAATTGCAAAGGAACTGTAAAAACATGATCGACTTCGTCTTTATTACAATTGATCTCGTCGATGTTATCAATTTTTAAATATCCTACAAAAGGATGAACGATGAGATTAAAAGGTGTAATGATTGTGTCGATACCACCAAAAATTTCAATTTGGCTTTCTTTTAGATTCAATTCTTCCGTTGTCTCTCTTAATGCAGAGAGAATAGGAAGTTCCCCATCTTCTTTTTTTCCACCGGGTAGGCAAACTTCACCTGGTTGAGAGTTTAGATTAGAACTTCTGATTTCAAAAAGAATATGAAATTCATTATTTTTTTTGATTAGCGGAAGCAGCACTGCTGTTATTTTGTTTTCACCCTCTAGTTTTATATAGTGGGCATTGATCGATTTTTTAATATCATTTAACATTTTAAAAGCTCCTTTGTATTATTATAGCTAATAGTATAAAATATTAAAAGAATTATAATTAGTTGATGGATTGGAGAGAAAAAATGGTAAAAAGATTTATAGTTTATTATAAACCACATATGAAATTATTTGTTTTAGATTTATTTGCAGCATTGTTTATATCTTCAATTGATTTGATATTCCCGATTATTTCAAAAACCTTTATTAATGAGTATATTCCTCAAGGTCAGATTGATCTTTTAATTAAAGTATCTGCCGGTGTCTTATTTTTATATATCATTAGAATGGGAGCATACTTTTTTATGGCATATGGAGGACATATTGTCGGTGCTAGAATTGAGTACGATATGAGAAATGATTTATTCAAGCACCTACATGAACTTTCATTTAAATTTTTTGATAATAATAAAACCGGTCAATTGATGTCTAGGCTGGTAGGGGACTTGGGAGAAATTGCCGAACTTGCTCATCACGGTCCTGAAGATTTGTTTATATCGACAATTATGTTGATAGGCAGTTTTGCTATTTTATTGACACTGAACGTAAGTTTGACTTTGATTACTTTTTCATTTGTAGGAGCATTGATTATTTATGCACTCTTCAGTAGAAAATTGATGACTACAGCTTTTCGAAAAGTTAGAAAAAAACATGCCAATATCAATAGTCAAATTGAAAATAGCATTTCGGGTATAAGATTATCAAAGTCATTTGCAAATGAAGATAGTGAAATAAATAAATTTGAAATCGGAAATAAAGAACACTTGAGTTCAAAAAAAGAGGCGTATTTTGCCATTGCGACTTTTACGACTGGAACAAATTTTTTAGTGGATATTATAAGTCTTGTAGTAATAGTTGTAGGCGGAATCTATGTTTATAAAGGGATAATCAATTTTGGTGAATTGGTTGCATTTTTATTGTATTCATCATATATGTTCAAACCTATCAGAAGATTGATTCAATTCACTCAACAATACCAATCTGGTATGGCGGGTTTTGAGAGATTCATAGAGATAATGGATATTAAACCTGATATCGAGGATGTCGACGATGCAATTGAATTGAAGAATATTAAAGGAGAAATAAAATTAAATAATGTAAGCTTTAAATACAATGATGAGGATAATTGGGTACTTAGAAATTTCAACCTTAATATCGAAGAGGGAAAAAACATTGCATTAGTCGGACCATCGGGTGTTGGAAAAACAACTATAACGAATATAATTCCAAGGTTTTACGATGTAAACGAAGGAAATATCACAATAGATGGTATGGATATACGAAAGCTTACTATGAAATCGATTAGAAAAAATATAGGTATTGTTCAGCAAAATGTTTTTATATTTTATGGGGATATAAAAGAAAATATTCTCTACGGTAGATTTGATGCTTCTGATGAAGAAGTAATCGATGCAGCTAAGAAAGCAAATATTCATAACTTTATTATGACATTAGCAGATGGATATGAGACAATTGTAGGTGAAAGAGGAATAAAATTAAGCGGTGGTCAAAAACAAAGAATCGCGATTGCAAGAGTGTTTCTAAAAAATCCTTCAATTCTAATTCTTGATGAAGCGACATCCTCGTTGGATAACGAAAACGAACTTGCAATTCAAGAAGCTATAAGTCAATTATCTGAAGGAAGAACTACTATAACTATAGCTCATCGTTTATCTACGATTATCAATGCTGATGAAATTTTAGTTCTAAATGAAAATGGAATTAAAGAACGAGGAAGTCACGAGGACCTTTTATTTGAAAAGGGATTTTACAGTAAATTATATAAAGCGCAATTTAAAGGATATATTCCCGATGAGTTTTAAAGAGTAATATATAAAAATCTGTTATAATTTTGAGGTGTAATTCTATGTTGATGTATTTAATTGTTTTTTTTGCGAAGATCATTGAAGTTTCATTGATGACTATCAGAGTTGTATTGATAACTAGAGGAGAACGATTAATAGGTGCGATTATTGGATTTTTTGAAGTTATAATTTGGATAATAATCGTCAGTAAAGTTCTATCTGATATTTCTTCGGATCCTTTTAAAATAATAGCTTATGCGGGAGGTTTCGCCGTGGGTAATTATGTAGGTTCTTGGATTGAAGAAAAGTTGGGAATTGGAATGTCTGAAGTTCAAGCGATTGTTTTAAAAGAACACGGAAAGGGTTTAGCAGAAGCAATAAGAGAACAAAATTTTGCTGTAACTGTTGTTGAAGGACAGGGAAAAAATTTCCCGAGAAATATTTTATTTATGTACGTGAGAAGAAAGCGTATTAAAAAATTAGTCGGATTGATTCAGAACAATCAAGTAAATGCCGTTATTACGATTTCGGAAGCAAAACCAGTTTATGGTGGATTTAAAATGCTGAGAAAGTAAAAAATCTGCTTTTAAATAAGCAGATTTTCACAATTAACGCTTCTTGCCAGCAATTATATAAATTAAATCATCCATTGGGATATCAGATGGAACGTTAAAAGTTCCAGATCTCAATTTGTTTCCAAGTCCAAGTTCTTCAACTCTTACAATAAATTCATTTACATTTGAAATTAAATCTTTTTCTAGTAAAAGTTCAGCAATGTTATAGCCGGTTAAACCACTATTGACTTCAAAGTTTACTTTTGTCGAAGGTTTGACTTCAATTGGGTCGACTGGTTCTTCAATTTCGGCCTCTGCTGGATTTTCTTCGATTATCGGAGTTTCTACTTCAACAACTTCTATCTGTTCACTAACTGGAATTACAGGTTCTGAAGCAGGATTGAAAATTTTAATAGTAAAGGCATCTGTAATTTTATAAGTAATTGAAATTGAAATGACCGCTATTAGAAGAAGTGATAGCAAGATATCACTTATATCGTACAAATAATCTTTGATTTTTTCCATTGATTAATCACCAACCTTTAATATAAGAATATCAAAATAAACTGATAAAGACAATTTATAATTGTGATAAAATATTGTTAGGAGAGAAAATGATATGATAGAGATAAAAATTGGAATGAATGAAAAAGAACAACGAATAGATCGTTTTTTAATGAAAATGATGAAAAACGATACAAGAAGCAACATTTTTAAATATTTAAGAAAAAAAATCATCAAGGTTAATGGTAAAAAAGTTAAAGAAAATTATTTCTTGCAAGAAGATGACATCATAAATATTTATTTGCCGGAAGAATTTTTTAATAAAATGTCCGAAGTGAAAAAAGATGAGATTATTGATAAGTATCATTTAGATATTGTATATGAAGATGAAGATTTATTGATTGTAAATAAACCCGTTGGGTTATTGACACATCCAGATAAGAATGAATATAAGAAAACCTTGTCTTCTTATGTAAATGTCTATTTAAGTGACTATGCATCAAGAACTTTTAAGCCGGCATCTATTCAAAGATTAGATAAAAATACCAGCGGTCTTATTATATTTGCAAAAAATTATGATACATTGAAGAGAATGAATGAATTGATGCGGAAAAGAGAAATCAAGAAATATTATCTTACTGTTGTTGAAGGTTCCATGGAGGGATTAAAGGAAGTAAAAGGATATATCGTTAAAGATGAAAGAAGCAATCGATCAACCCTGTATAAAAATCCAGTAAAGGAATCTAAACAAGTTCATACGATTTTTAGAGTTCTGAAAACAAATGAGAAATATAGTTTACTTGAAGTAGAGTTGCTTACAGGCAGATCACATCAAATTAGAGCATCATTAGAGGCTATCGGTCATCCAATAGTAGGAGATAAAAAATATGGCGGCAAAAGTCTAAAAGATGTAGAAAGATATTTGCTGCATGCTTATAAAGTTGAATTTGAAGGAAAAGAATATGTCAAGGAGTCAAAAGAAATTCAAATGTTTATTGAAAAGGAGATATATTGATGGTTCAATCATGTACTGTTATTCATAAGTTAATAGAAAGATATGATTATGGTGGAGCGCATGATTTGTTACTGGAGGAAGGTTTAGAAGAGACCGATGCTGGAAAGATCATCAACTCGTGTAGATATGCGGCAAATTTTGACTTTAAAACAGCTAGATATCATTTAAATGAATTGGATGAGAATATTGATAAGTTGGGAATCATACAAAATACTAAAAAAAATCTAGATGAATTGATTAAGGGAGTGCCTGATGCGATATTCTCAGAGTTGATGGAGAATATCAAGATTCAGATTGTGAATGAAGAGTTCATCGACTTCTTGGGAAGAGTTTATCGTTTTAAAGAAGCGTTGTATAAATACATTTTTATTAGTTCGCTTGATGGATACAGAAAGTTTTCTTTCACATCAGATATAGTGCTAAAAAAGAATATTTTAAGGATTCTAAAGAAAAAATTCAAGATTTATAATGGAAGCACGATATTTGGGATATCAAGTTACATACAAAAATTTCAAAAAACCAATCATAAATATCAACAAGTAGACAAGATTTTAAATACAGATAAAATGAATGAAATTATCGAGCTAAGACATAATTCCATAATCGGGCATGGCTTTGCAGGTGTTTCAATAGATGATATATATAAAATATATGGAAATCCATATAATGTTCTTGATGATTTTGAAGATTGTCTGGAAATTTTAGAAATAAAAATCTTAAAATATAAATATGGACATTTAAATGAATTGTTATACAGAATGATATATGATTTAAATGAGAGTGATTTAGATGCGTAAAGGAAAACTTGTTTTTTATATATCTGAAATTATAATTATTATAATAATTTTAAATGTTTTTGGAATTACATATGTTCAAGGAAATTCAATGGAACCAACTCTATCGTCAGGTGATTTGGTTTTATATTTAAAAAATATGGAATATAAAAAAAATGATATCATTATATTTGAATCAGATGATGTAAATATGCTGCTTATAAAGAGAATTGCAGCGACAAGCGGTGAAGTAATCGAAGTTAAAGATAACCATATTTTAATCGATACGAAAGATATTGGAGAATCTTGCTATACAAAGAGTTTTGAAATTATGGAAAAAGAATACTTTGTTCTTGGAGATAACTTAGCTGAAAGTGAGGATTCAAGAAGTGAGAGAATAGGGATAATTTCCCAAAAAACCGTTATTGGAAGAGCGATTTTTAGGATTTTACCTTTGAATAGATTGGGGAAAATATAGAGGGGGAAATATATTGAAAATTTATGTAGATGGTGTTGAGAGAGAATACTCTGAAGGAACAATTTATGAAGTGGTTGCCAAGGAATTTCAAACGGATGAAATTCCTCAAATAGTAGCTGTGAAAGCAAACAACAAACTTACACAATTAATGTCACCTATTGAAGATGGAGTCAATATTGAATTGATTGATTTAAGAACTACTGATGGAATGCGAATTTATCAGAGAAGTTTATCTTTTGTTTTTATTAGAGCAGTTATGGAGTTATATAAAGATACCAATGTTGTTGTAAAACACTCTCTTAGTCAAGGACTTTATTGTGAATTTCAAGGAGAGCATAGATTGATAAATAGAGATATTCCTTTAATAAGGCATAGAATGCAAGTAATTATAGATAAAGATGAATCTTTCATTGAATCGTTAATGAGTATTAGTGAAGCTACTGAAATCTTTAAACGATACAATATGAAGTCGAAATTAGATTTGCTTAAATATAGAACAAAAGATTATGTGAAAATGTATTCTTTAGGTTGGTTAAATGATTATTTTTATGGATACATGCTGCCAAGTACTGGTTATTTGAAAAAATTTGATTTAATTTATTATAAACCAGGTCTCATATTAAGACACCCTGTAGAATTCAGTCCTTTTGATGTACCGAAGTTTAGTGAACACGAAAAATTATATGAAATTCACTCCGAAGCAGAAAAATGGGGAGATATTTTAGATGTAAGCTATGTTGCAAATCTCAATAATAAGATTGAAGAGGGACTGGCTGGTGAATTTATTAAAATTGCCGAGGCTCTTCATGAAAAAAAAATTGCGAAGATTGCAGATGCGATTACAGAACAAGGGAAAAGAGTGGTTTTAATTGCAGGTCCTTCCTCATCCGGTAAGACTACGTTTGCAAATCGTTTAAAAATCCAATTGAGAGTCAACGGGTTAAGGCCGGTTACTTTATCCACTGATGATTATTTTGTCAATAGGGAAATGACACCTAGAGATGAAAGTGGAGAATATGATTTTGATTCAATAGAAGCATTGGATATCGAAATGTTCAATAAGGATTTGAAAGATATTCTCGACGGAGAGGAAGTAGATCTTCCAACATTTAATTTTCAGACTGGTCATAGAGGGTATGGGGATAAGAAAATTAAAATAGATGATGATCAAATAGTAATTATTGAAGGAATTCATGGATTAAACGAAGAATTAACAGAAGATGTTTTGAAGAAAGATAAATATAAAATATATGTGAGTGCTTTAACACAATTGAATATCGATAGTCACAATCGCATACCGACGACCGATGTAAGAGTTATCAGAAGAATTGTAAGGGATAATGGTTTTAGAGGACATTCAGCATTGAAGACACTTCACCTTTGGAAATCAGTGAGAAGAGGCGAAGAAAAAAATATTTTTCCATATCAAGAAGATGCTGATGCTGTATTTAATTCTGCCTTGGTATACGAAATGGCTATTCTGAAAAAACATGCTATTCCATTGCTGGAAGAAATAACACGAGAATTTAAAGAATACTCTGAAGCAAGAAGATTGCTTAAGTTTTTAAGCTATTTTACAAGTGTTGATGATGATAATTTAGTTCCTACCACATCGATATTAAAGGAATTTATAGGTGGAAGCAGTTTTAACGTATAAAAATAATTATACATAAAAGAAGGATATTTTGGTATGATTATATAAATAGTATAAATAAGGTGGGAGCGGGATGGTTACAAATAAAAAAGTCGATATGAAAACATTTTATTTAATGATTTTTTTAGTGTTGGCATGTCAACATTTAGCTTATAATTCAACTAACATTGAATCCTACTTCAACCAATATTTAAATCTTAAACAGGTAAAATTATTAATCAGATTTAGCGGCATTATAATTAGTCTATTAATATTAAATACCAGTTATTTTACGTTTTTTAATCATAGTCGGAAAAGGATGATATATTTTATTGTAATTTTTGAAGGGTTTGCGATTATTGAAGTTCTAGAAAATATTTTTTATAATCCTTTTTTTATAAACTATTCAAAAATAACATTTCTATTATTCGATATATTCTATGAGTTGATGTTTGCGGCAATAACGGTTTTAATTGCTATTGCAAGTTATGTTGATATTGATAAAAAAGTAAAAAAACAGTACGCAAAATATTTTAAAGCAATACCTTTAGTTGAAGTCGTTTTTATGATGATGATGTTATTTTTAATAACCAGCAATTCTCGTCTATTGGTAAATCACGATGCAATTATAATTTTTTTGAAATTTATTCAAGTTATCGGTTTATCATTTGCAATAATCAAGTATATCAAGCTTTATTATAGTAACTTAAATAAGTATGCAAGAAATTTCGCATCAGGTTTGGTAATTATTTTATTAACTAATTTTTTTGAATTTATATTACCGTTGAATGAATATCAGTTGTTGATCGAGTCGTTATTATTTGTTGTCGGATTATGGTTTTTGAATATATCGACTTTTAGGTATAATATTGATATACCGTACACTCAATTGAGAAATGCTCAGAGACAAATTAATCTTTATACAGAAAATCTTGAAAAAATAGTTGATAAAAGAACAGAAGAAATTACCAGTGTCAATCAAAGATTGACGAATGAAATAGAAAATGCCAAATTGATACAACAAAGTTTACTGCCTGCAAAAAGGTATGAATTTAAAAATGTACTATTTGTATCGGATTATTTTCCGTGCGAGAGGTTGTCGGGTGATTTTTATGATATATATCCAATAGATGAAGAAAATATAGGGATGTATGTTTTAGATGTTTCTGGGCATGGTGTTTCAGCAGCTTTAATGACAATGTTTTGTAATAATTATGTCAAATCTTCAGAGCGATTGATAAAGCGTTATAGAGGGTTGAAACCTCATAGAAATATACAACATTTTTATGATGAGTTCAACAAAATGAATTTTCCGGATGAAATGCATATGGTTATTTTATTTGCAACGTATAATATCAATACTGGAATATTAAAATATTCCAATGGTGGGCTTAATAATTTTCCAATTGTCAAAAGAGCCGATGGGGGTATCGAATATTTAGATAAAAATATAGGATTTCCCATTTGTAAATTAAGTGATATATATGTTCCTGAATATGAGAGTACGGAAATTCAGTTAAATATAGGAGATAAGGTTATGTTTTTTACTGATGGATTGATTGACGAAAAGAAAAATCGAGTTATGACAGAAAATGAATTGATTGACCTATTAGAGCAATATCATGGTAAGAGATTAGATTTGCTTAATAATGCTTTAATAAATGTAATTGATTTTAAAAAAAGAGTGCTTGAAGATGATATTACGTACTTTATTATGGAAATTCAATGATGGGAAGTGTAAGTATGAAAGATATAATGATTTTAAGAGAACTTGAACAAATTAAAGCTATATCGCAGGAATATAGAATTTCTATTCTTGAGACTTTTGATTACAAACCAGCTACAGCCAAAATGATTTCTGATCGTTTAGGGGAGCCGCATGCGAAGATCAACTATCACATAAAAATATTGGTAAGAGTAGGAATTCTTGAACTTGTAGATGAACAAATCAAATTGGGAATTGTTGAAAAATATTATTGTCCTGTTGCATACGACTATATAGTTGATAGCAGTTTGCTTGCAAATAGTGAAAATTCATTAAAGACCATTGAAAAAGCAAGTATTGCATTTTTTGAGCATATTGCTAAAGATTTTTATAACAATGTTGAGATAGGGGGAAATAATCCACCTAAGAAAATAAATCATCTTCAAGACATATACCTGACTCAGGAAGAAGCTAAAGAACTCAATAATATGGTAAATGACAGAATTCAAGAATTCGTTAAAGATAAATATTCTTATAAAGACAATACTACTAAGTATTCTGTTTCTACTATTATTATTCCTATAGTAAAAAATTCAAATTGAATATTGCCTCTTATGAGGCTTTTTTAAGTGTAAGCGATAATTGTATAATTAGGAGAGTGTAATTATGATTTTGGGATCACATTTATCAATGGCGAAAGGTTATACAAAAGCAGTAGAAGAAGCGATTTCCATAGGGGCGAATACTTTTCAGTTTTTTACAAGAAATCCACGCGGCGGGAAGGCTAAAGCGCTAAATTTAAAGGATATTGAAAAAGCAACTAAATTGATGAAAGAACATCATTTTGGTCAATTATTGGCGCATGCCCCATATACAATGAATCTATGTTCTGAAAAAGAAGACGTTGCTAGTTTTTCTAAATATATGATGAAAGATGATTTAGAGAGATTAAAAAATTTACCATGCGATTTATATAATTTTCATCCGGGTTCTCATGTTGGACTTGGAGTGGAAAAGGGAATTGAGAAAATAACAAATGCATTGAATGAAATAATTACGGGTGAAGAAGCTGTTTTAATACTATTGGAAACAATGTCCGGCAAAGGGACTGAAATCGGTAAGACTTTTGAGGAGATCAAGACAATTATCGACGGAGTGAAACATAGTGAATCAATGGGAGTTTGTTTAGATACCTGTCATGTATATTCAGCGGGGTATGACATTGTCGATGATTTAGATGGAGTGATTGAAGAATTCGACAAAATAATCGGACTTGATTATTTGAAGGCTATACATCTCAATGATAGCAAGACTCCATTTAAATCCTTTAAAGATCGCCATGAAAAACTGGGGTTGGGAACAATAGGAGAAAAAGCATTGATAGAAATAATTAATCATCCCAAGTTGAGAAATATACCCTTTTTTCTCGAAACTCCGAATGAATTAGAAGGATATAAACATGAAATAGATATTCTAAGGAGAAATGAAAATGGATAACAATAAATGATAAAGGATTATTTTATGCAGCATTTTATATGATATTGTTTTAACTTCAAAAATATGATATAGTGACTGAGATTAATTATAAAAGACAGTTTATTCGTACCATCCTGTCTATAAACAAAACTAGGGCAACTACCGTCTTGGGTAGTTTTTTTGTTTATGGGCTGATATGCCTTTTTTTTATGCGATTTAAAAGAAAATGGAGGAATAACCATGAAAAAAATTGGATTGACAACTACTGTACCTATTGAGATCCTTATAGCGGCTGGGTATACACCAGTAGATTTGAATAATATTTTTATTGCTTCTGATAATTATATGAAATATATCGATATAGCAGAAAAAGATGGATTCCCAAAGAATATGTGTGCATGGATTAAAGGAATATATGGGGCATGCATAGATAACGACATTAAAGAAGTTGTAGGTGTTGTTGAAGGCGATTGCTCCAATACAAAGGTTTTAGTCGATGTTTTTAAATTAAGAGGTATAAAAGCATACCCCTTTTCATTCCCTCATCGACATACAATGGAAGAAGTGAAGAATGAAATCAATGAGTTCATGAAACTTTTTGATGTAAAATATGATGATGCCGAGAGGGTTAGAGAAAGATTAAACATGATTAGAGAATTAGCAAAAGAAATTGATAGATTAACTTATGATGAAAGCGTAATCAGTGGTTTTGAAAATCATTTATATCAGCTTTGCCTGAGCGATTTCAATGGAGATATTGGAAAATATGAAAGTGACATGAAAGATTTAATAAAAACAGCTTCAAAAAGAGAACCCATCAAGAAAAAACTCAAATTGGGATACATTGGTGTGCCGCCTATGATGAGTGACATATATGAATATGTAGAAAATTTCGATGCACGATTTGTTTATAACGAGGTACAAAGGGAATTTGCCTTCCCAAGGGCAGATAAGGCAGTTGATATTTACGGGCAGTACTATGATTATACCTATCCTTATAATTTAGATTTTAGAATTAAAGAATTGCAAAAACAGATTAACAAAAGAGAATTAGATGGAATAATTCATTATACGCAGGCATTTTGCTATAGAGCAACAGAGTATATTATTTTAAAAGAAAAATTAAATATCCCCATTTTGAATATTGAGGGAGATAAATTGAATGTTTTAGATGCCAGGACCAAACTTAGGATTGAAGCCTTTCTTGATATGCTGGTGGATTTAAAGGAGACATCCAAATGAGAATATTAGGTATTGATTTGGGAAGTAGAGAAGTGAAATTATCTCTAATGGAAGATGATAGGATTGTTAAAATTCATAAGGTAAGCACGATGTCGTTTTATAGAGACTATTGTAGCTTTGATGGAAAAATAATAGTAAATTTTGAAAAACTCAATATTGAAAATATCGATATATCGGTATCTACTGGATATGGTAAAAACAATACAGACTTAAATAAATTTAAAGCGATAAATGAAATAAAAGCTCATGTTTACGGAGTGCTTTATGAAACAGGCTTAGAAGACTTTATATTATTGGATGTTGGTGGACAAGATGTCAAGGTAGTTAAAGTTGAAAAAGGTATAATCACAGATTTAGAGCTTAACGATAAATGCGCGGCTTCTTGCGGAAGATATCTTGAAAATATGGCAAATGTACTAGAAATTTCATTAGATGAGATGTCGAATTATTATAAAGACCCAGTGCAGCTTAATTCTACGTGTGCTGTATTCTCAGAATCGGAATTGATAGGAAAGATTGCAGAAGGAATACAGATCGAAAGACTATGTTCTGGAGTGAATTACTCTCTTTATAAAAGACTTCGTCCACTGTTGAATAAATTTAATGGTAGAAAACTTGTTTTAACGGGTGGGGTAGCTAATAATGCTGCACTTAGAGAATATCTAAAACAAGATTTCAATGAAATAATTTCTGTTGAGAACCCGCAGTTTACTGGAGCAATTGGATGTTGTCATTATGGAAATACAATTTTAAGAAAAAAGGTGGTATAGATGTTTATTTTAAAAGCAGAACATAGTTTTGATAGTGCGCATTTTCTACATGGTTATGAAGGCAAATGCAGCAATATTCATGGACATAGATGGAAAGTAGAGGTCGAGGTGCAGAGTGAAACCTTGGTTGAAGGTGGCGAATTAGACGGAATGGTGGTTGACTTCGGAGATTTAAAAAAAGATCTAAAAGAAATAGCAGATTATTATGATCATTCATTGATAATTCAGAAAGAAACAATGAGAAAACAGACACTTGCTTGTTTAAAAGAAGATGGCTTTAGAATAATAGAAGTTGAATATAGACCTACGGCTGAGAATTTTGCATTTTTTTTCTATGAAGAAATGGGAAAAAAGGGCCACGCTGTAAAAAAAGCAGTTGTGTATGAAACGCCTACAAACAGTGCAGCATATGAACCAGGCGAGGTGAGATAGTAGTGAGTTATAAAATTGCAGAAAGATTTGTAAGCATAAATGGTGAAGGACAATTAACAGGACAACTTGCTGTGTTTATAAGG
>DAOUQP010000095.1 GCA_030625575.1 Eubacteriales bacterium
GCAAATTATGAACTAGATAAAAATGAGGAATAATAATGAAAACATATGCTTCGATAAAAAAAGATCCACAAATATTTAAATTTTCAATGTACGGCTTTCTAAAAAATCTTAAATTTTTTGAACCGTATTTAATTATATACCTTCTGTCTTTCAATATTTCTCTCTTTCAAATTGGGATTCTATACTCTATTAGAGAAATCATTACTTATATATTTGAAATACCATCTGGAATCATTGCAGATCAGTACGGTAAAAAAAATGAATTGATGTTGTGTTTTGTTTTTTATATAATATCTTTTATTCTATTTTTTATTGGAGCGAAGTATTCAATTATTGTTATTGCAATGATTTTCTTTGGACTCGGAGAAGCTTTTCGCTCTGGAACACATAAATCTATGATATTGACTTATCTAGAAAGAAACGATTGGTTCAGCCATAAGGCGTTTGTATATGGAAGAACTAGATCTTTTTCACTTTTAGGTTCTTCCCTATCATCTTTTGTTTCGATAATTTTCATATTAAGCCTACCGGCAACTAGGTGGATATTTTTAATTACCATTATTCCATATATTTTAGATTTTTTCTTGATTTATTCTTATCCATCATATTTAAACGAAAAAAAAATCAACACTTTTAATTTGATCGAGTTTTTTAATCTGTTGAAAGCTTATATCAAGTCGATTTTCAAACAGAAGTTTTTATTAAAAATTATACTTAGTTCATCTTCATATGATGCTCTATTCAAAACGATTAAAGATTATATACAACCGATTTTATTAATCCTGCTGGTGACTAATTCAGATACAAGAATAAAAGTATATCTAGGAATAATATATGGAGTTTTTTATATATTCAGTTCATTTGCTTCTAAAAATGTATTTCGTATAGTTACTAAGATACCTTCTATTAATTTAATGAATTCGTCTTATTTCATTCAAGGTATTGGCATGCTATCAATAGCAATGACCATTTATTTTAAATGGCCACTTCTCTCAGTAATTATTTTCTTTGTATTATATGTACTTAAAGATGCACGAAGACCAGTCTTCGTAGATTTGTCGAGTGATCATATGAAAAAGTCTGAAAGAGCTACAGTTTTATCAGTTGAAAGTCAATTCAGATCAATTATTATTATTATAATAGCACCGTTGTTTGGTTATTTAAGTGATGTTTTAGGTTTAGATTTTGCGTTCATCAGTTTTGGAATTTTAACTATTGTATTAAATGTAATATTGCATTTAAAAAGTTCTAATTAATAGGAATTCTTAAAATTTGTCCTGGAACAATGACAAAATTAGTTAGATTGTTCTCAATGCCTATTTCATAGACTAGATCCCGTATATCATCATGATTATACTGACTTGCAATACTCCATATGGTTTCACCTTTTGTTACTGTATGAGGATTATATATCTTAATATCATCACCATGGCTAAGTATCGAACTTATTATTAAATTCACGCTAAATAGGCTTATTAATATTATTATACTCATACTGATTAGAAATCTTTTAAGATTTACAATTCTCATTTAATACACCTCCGAACACTTGTTCTAAATACATAATATCAGAACAACTGTTCTTTGTAAAGAAAAATAGAACAAATGTTTGAAAAAAATATTTTTTTAAGGTATAATGAAAAAAAGAATTTAAAAAGAAATTTGAGGTGTTAAAAAATGTCTAAGGAATTAACAAAGAAACAACAAGCTGTTCTCGATTACATAATGGAGTTTGTCCAAACGCATGGCTATCCACCTTCTGTCAGGGAAATATGCGCTGGAATTGGCGTTAAATCAACTTCAACAGTACATGGATATTTACAAAGACTTGAAAAGAATGGCTCTATTAAAAGAGATTCAACTAAAACAAGATCAATTGTTATTCAAAATAATTCTTATGATGATTATAATTTTTTGAAAAATAGTGATTATATAAATGTTCCTGTAGTTGGTAAGGTTGCTGCAGGTGAACCGATTTTAGCTCAAGAGAATATTGAAGAAACCTTCCCTATTCCATCTAATTATCTTAAGTCTGGCGAATATTTTCTCTTAAGCATATCCGGACAAAGCATGATTCAAGCAGGTATTTTAAATGGAGATTATGTTTTAGTGAAACAGCAACCTAATGCAAATGATGGTCAAATTGTAGTAGCCCTTTTAGATGATTCAGCTACTGTCAAGACGTATTATAAAGAAAAAGATTTCATAAGATTACAACCTGAAAATGATACAATGAAGCCGATTTTAACTAAAGAACTGCAGATACTTGGAATTGTTAAAGGTGTATTTAGATTTATGTAATGAAAGCCCATATCAATAAAAGATATGGGCTTTACTATATTTATGCAAATATATGAATTATTGACTAAGCTGAATTTCATTTGAATATTCAATTTCTTTTCCGTGTACATAATATGCTATTGTTTCTATTAAAAATAAAATGGTACGGGTTAAAAAATCCACACCATTTTACTTTTTTAATGAGCTTATCTTTTTTCAATTGGCTATCAAGCTATGCCATTAAATTGTAATACTGCTAATTGATTCTATCGACATTTTCTAGAACTCATTATTTCTAAGCCTATCTAAACATTTTAAGTAAAATTTATAGCTATCACTATTACTTAACCTATCTAATTCAGAAATGCCTCTTTCAATTGCTAGTTCAAGATTTAGTTTATTAGAATCTGTTTGAAAAAAGTTTGTTTTCTTTTCAAAAATAACTATAAGTTTACTCACTCTTGTATCATTGTAATAGTCTTTTGATAAATCATCTTCTTTTATCACATATGCAATGAACTCCATTGAATCAGCTGAAAGCTTGTTCGTATTATAAATACAATTTTCGGCATTGACCTTGCATAATTCGAAACTCTTTCCCAAACTTTCTGGCTCTATTTCATCGATATTAAACCTTGCTTTCAACCAATTTACAAGCTCTATGGTTCCTTTAATTTTTTCTTTCATAAGCATACCTTTCTTCTAAGGCAACGTCTACTTAATTTATTGTAACTGTACCTGCCATAGAAATACAAAAATTATATCCAAAGCCGTTTGCAAAACTAACATAAACACCGTCTGGATTAATAATTACTTTATCAACATCAGCTGGAATTGTTAAATTTCCTATTTTTGCTGAACCTGCTGGCGAAGCTACCGCAGGATTTACATATAACCTAAATTCTGCGTCAACTAGATTCATAATTCAATTTCACCTTATTTTATGAAGCAGGTATTGAACTATCCGCTATTCAGAAGCGTTTATGCCAAACATTTTCATACACTTCTCGGTAATTGTATTTATAGCTAATCTTCATGATTACAGACCTTGCAGTTTTTACTATTTTTCCTGCAAGAAACATATACTTAACGCGAAACGTCTTAATTTGTTGCCTGTATTCGGGTATAGTTAAGAAATCAAATTTAAATAACAAAAACAAGAATTGCTCTTCTACTTATATAATTCGTCATCCACTTTTAGTGGGAAATTTATTTCTTTAATATGGTCAATTTTCCATGTCTCAGTTTTTATTAATTTTATTTTTCCTTCTTTCATAACAACCTCTGTACTACCATCATCAAAAGTTAATAAAAGTTCGATAGAAAAGTCAAAAAACATTTTTCCTTCTGTGCTTTCATCAATGACCTTATCAAACTCAATACTCAAAATTTCAACACTCATTTCCTTAAAATATGCACTTTTAATTACTCTGTAAATATATGATAAACCTTTCATATGCGTAAATCCATTCTCAGTAAAATACTCACTAACACTTAATAACTGCTTATTATGGTAAATCGAAAAACTATAAAAATCATCTTCAGATTTTACCTGATTATAATTATCAATATCATATATTATTTCAAAAAAATCTTTAGCAACTAAAGCTGATTGTTCATATTCTGATAGTTCAGAATTGCAACTCGCCAATAACAAGATGATACTTAACAATAAAATTAAGCACCTTTTCATATTTGCCTCCCAATGTAATATTGCCAATTATTTAGTTATATCAGAAAGTTGATATACCCGTTAATCCTCTTATTTAGTATTCGGGATTAATTTTTAAACTTCTCAAAATAATAACTTCAGAATTCGACTTGGTCTACCAGCATTCTTAACCATCTTTTTCCCAACATTCTCGATATATCCACTCATTTCTAGTTTTTCAATTATTCGATTCATGCTGCGAAGAGAATTTCCGAATTCTTCAGCTAATTCCGAACTTGTAAAATATTCTTTTTGGGCGATATCTTTAATGCAATGCAGTTTGAAAATTGCATTAATACTAATACCGGTTTCATCAGATATAGTCTTATAGGTAATATCAAAAATATCCGAAGTATTATCTTCTGACTGTGCCTGACTTTGGACTTGAGCAATATGGTTGCTTGAGTAGACAACATAAGCATAATTACCGTCCTTTTTTATAGCTTTATTCATACCCAATAATGCATGATACTTAGCTTCTCTAGCCGTTGTACCATATCCAATTCCTACACTGATTGAATTGATGGTATTTTTATCTATAGAAGATAGTAATGATAATTGATGCATATTCTTTGTTTCAAACTCTACTAATTTCTTTGTTGTGAACAGTAAATAATTGTGAGTACTTTCTTCAATTACTGCTGCTTGTATCTTTTGAGCAAATCGGTATATTTCTTCAGTAACCTTTGTCTTTTCCAGCATCATTTGATACTCACTTTCGTTCAATAATGAGTATTCACTTCTTTTGTCAATTTCCACAGCAATTACAATGATTTGACTGTTAATAACAGATGCTAAACTCATCTTTTGTCTTAATATGTGGATAGCTTGTTTAATAGCATCTTCTGTTGGCGATAGTAAAACACATGGTATCCCCTTTTCTTTTAAAGATTCATAGATCCTTGAGATACCTGTTATACAAACTGAAACAGCATTTTCTCTATAATTTTTTATATGAAAAGCCAATAAATCCTCAAGAAAAGAATCTTGAAATATTGTTAAATCAGATACGAAAGCTCTTAATTGTGATTTTTGTATACCAACTTCCTTGTAAGCATTATAGACAGTAGACTCGCTATAAGAGTCAATACTTATATTTAATAAATCAAATTTTTCAGCAAAAGTTAACTCGAGGAGTGTTCTTAACAACTCATTGTGATTATATTCAATATATCCCCATGGATTATGAGAGTGCATCGAATGATTCATAATGTCATAAGGAATCACTCCAGTAAATAAAACACCATCAAAATCATCTTCATGTTCTTTGAGGAATTTCACTGTTTTATTGAATTCGGTCATACTCCAAAGTTCGAGAGTTTCTGTTTTAATATCTGGATAGTATTTCTGAATAACATTTTCAATTCTTTTAATGTTACGTATATGCCCGATAATACAAATACTTTGCATTTTCTCAACTCCAATCCAATTGTAGTATATCAAAGATAATAATTAAAGACAAATAAAGACGCTTTTAAGCATTTCTGCAAGATGTTATGCTTTAATTACACTAAACATGAATTCCAAGGAGGAAATAAAATGAGAAAATATGTTGCAGAACCTTTTAAGATTAAGATGGTAGAACCATTAAAAATGACAACAAGAGCAGAACGTGAAGAAAAACTAATAGCAGCAAATTATAATCTATTTGCATTAGATTCAGATGATGTATATATTGATTTCTTAACAGATAGTGGTACAGGAGCAATGAGTGACACACAATGGGCAGGAATTGTGTCAGGTGATGAATCATATGCGGGTGCTAGAGGTTACAAAAAAGTCATGACTGCTGTTAAGGATATCTTTAATTATGAATATGCACAACCAGTACATCAAGGTAGAGCTGCTGAGCAAGTTCTATTTCCAAGTCTTTTGAAAAAGGGACAATGCTGTATTTCGAACATGCACTTTGACACGACTCGAGGACATGTTACATTATTAGGTGGTACTCCAATAGATCTCGTAGTTGCTGAAGCAAAAGATACTCTTACTTTCATGCCTTTTAAGGGAAACATGGACATTGATAGACTTAATGCTAAAATCGCAGAAGTCGGAGTCGAAAATGTTGGTATGATTGTAATGACTATTACAAATAACTCAGCCGGTGGACAACCAGTTTCAATGTCAAATATTAAAGCTACTAGCGAAGTTGCAAAAAAACATGGTATTCCAATGGTTATAGACGCTGCTAGATATGCAGAAAATGCATACTTCATTAAGACAAGAGAAGAAGGCTATGCAGATGTAGAGATCATTGATATCGTTAGAGAAATGTTCAGCTATGCAGATGCTTTTACAATGAGTGCTAAAAAAGATGCTATTGTAAACATGGGTGGCTTAATTGGTGTTAAAAATGATGAAGAACTTTTCGTCAAAGTTAAAGGGTTGACTATTCCTTACGAAGGTTTCGTAACATACGGCGGACTTGCTGGTAGAGACTTAGAAGCACTTTCTATTGGTTTATACGAAGGTATCGACGCTGATTTCCTTAAGTATAGAATTGGTCAAATTGAATATCTTGGTGATAAGTTGAGAGATGCTGGAGTACCACTGCAGTATCCTACTGGCGGACACGCAGTATTCCTTGATGCTAAGGAGTTACTTCCACACATACCATACCATCAATTCCCGGGTCAGGCATTAGCCCTTGAATTATATTTAGAAGCAGGAATCAGATCATGTGATATCGGATCATATATGCTAGATGTTGATCCAGTAACAAGAGAACAAAAAGAAGCTGAGATGGAATTTACAAGATTAGCGATTCCAAGAAGAGTTTATACACAAGCTCATTTTGATGTAGTTGTTGAAGCTTTAAAAACAATTAAAGAGAATGCAGATAAAGTTAAAGGTTACGAAATAACATGGCAACCACCAATATTAAGACACTTTACTGCTAAATTAAAGCCTATTAAATAATACACCCGTCTCTTAATACCTGTACTTTTATTAACTAAAGAGCTGCAGATACTTGGAATTGTTAAAGGTGTATTCAGATTCATGTAAAGAAAGCCCATATCGATAAAAGATATGGGCTTTACTATAGTATTAACAATTATCTTTGTGATTCATATTGTTTGAGTAGCTTGATGAAAAGTTCAGGAATTTTAGCCATGTTTTCTGGTGACTCTACAAATGATATTCTGAATTGAGTGCTTCCTGGATTTATATCATCACCTTTAATGTTATAGAACCCTTTCATAGGTGCTACCAATAAAGTAGTCTCAACGCCATCAATTTCTATCGAACCCTCTTCAGCACAGTAAAGTACAAATTCTGTTGCATCAAATCCTGGCTTGACGATATTTCTAACATCAATTACAGAATAGATTGAAGCATCAGGGCTAGATACAATCAAATTTGGTTCCATTTCTTTCAAACCGTTGTAGACTGTCATAATCTGTTCTTGGTAGTAATTCCTTAAGCCGGAAACCCAATCAATTAATTCTTCCTTGGTTTCATTAGCAAGCGCTCCAAAAATGTATTGTCCGATGACATTAGCACAAAGGTTAGCTGTATATTCAGCGACTGACTTAGTATGGAACTCAGCATTATCTGTAATTAACGCCCCTATTCTCAATCCACAGGCATTCCATACTTTTGAAGCTGTTTCAATACTCATTCTTCTACCTTCGATACCAGGAACATCCTTATCAGTCAATCCCCAAACACTAACTAAAGGTTTTCCTTTTTCATAATACAATTCACGATAAGCTTCATCGCTGACCATCCACATGTTGTATTTAACACAAAGTGCAGCTAGGTCTTTCATTGTATCGTAATCATAAAGTTGTCCAGTTGGATTATCATAAGGAATCACCAAAAGTGCCCCGGGATTATGTTTTATGATTTTTTCTTCAATCTCACTTAATTTTGGAAGATTGAATTTTCCATCTTCAGACAGACTTCTTTTAACTGTAACAGTTGCACGGCCAACTCTTTCAGCAAAAGAAATATAATTTGTATATGCCGGGTCAATCATAAGCAAAGGTTTTTCATCAGTTCCAGCAGGACCACTAGTTCCAATCAAGAGTAATTCCATAGCTGAAGAACCACCGTCAGTTACTTGTACATGAAGTTTGCTTGTATCGAAGCCTTCACACGCTATAATATTTTTAAATGCATTTTGAGTTTCAACAAAGCCTACTGTGCTTGAATATCTGATGACACCATCTTTAAAAGGGCTATCTGGTGCATCTAATGAAAACATTCTTTTTATCATAGCAGGATTTGTAGGAAGAGAAACATTACCAATTCCTACATTGATTACAGCTTCAGGTTTAA
>DAOUQP010000011.1 GCA_030625575.1 Eubacteriales bacterium
GGGTGATGTTTTAACAATCGGAGCAGCAGAGTTTCAAGTGGCTTCTTTGGGAAAAAGGTGTTTTCCAGAATGTGAGATTGTTCAAAAGAAAAAAACGTGTGCTTTATCAAGAGGAGCGGTTTATCTTGATGTAATCAAGTCTGGGATTGTCTCTATAGGTGATAAGGTTGTTTTAAAAAAGTAGGGGATTAGATGATAGAAGTTAAGAATTTAACGAAAATTTATCAGATTTCGAAAAAAGAACAGAAGAAAAACAAGACAAAAAAAGATGAAGTGAAAGCTGTTGAGAATGTTTCTTTTACAGTAAATCCGGGAGAAATTTATGCGTTGCTTGGACCGAATGGTGCTGGTAAAACTACTGCTTTAAGGTGTATTTCTACATTGATAAAACCGACAAATGGAGAAATCAATGTCAATGGATTTAGTGATTCTGAAAAAGTCAGAGAAAATATTAGTTTTTTAACTAATGAACTTAAGTTGGAGGATCATTTTTCAGCTGATTTTACTATGAATTTTTTTGGCGGTTTAAGAAATATGACAAGTGAAGAAATAGATGAGAGAAAAAATTATCTGTTTGATATTTTGGGAATCAAAGGGTTTAAAAATAAGAAGATTGCTGATCTATCAACAGGGATGAAGCAAAAACTTGGAATAGCTGTTAGTTTGATTCATGATCCTGATGTTATTATATTTGATGAACCGACAAATGGATTGGATGTTTTAACGGCAAAAATAATCACTGACTACCTTATGGATATGAAAAGAAAAAATAAAACGATTATTATTTCTACACACGTTATGAGAGTAGCGGAAAAATTAAGCGATAAAATAGGAGTTCTTATTGGCGGACACTTGGTAATGGAAGGAACATTAGAGAAAATTCTTCTAGAAACAAATACTGAATCGCTAGATGATGCTTTCTTTAAATTGTATGAAATACATGGTGAGCAAGATGGATAAGAGATTATTTGTAATCATTAAAAAAGAGTTACTGCGAGTTTTTACAGATAGAAGATTGATTTTTACAGTGATATTACTTCCTGGATTGAGTATTGCTGTGATTTATTCAATTATGGGGATGGTTATAGGAAATATAGAAGATGAACGATCAGTGCATAAATACTTAATAGAAACTTATAATGCGCCGAGTAGTTTTGTCGAGTATGTAGAAGAATCACCTTATGATAGGATGAATTTAAATGAAGTATCTTCTAATGCAGACTTGGAAGAATCGAAAGAAAAACTTGTTGATGAGAATATTGATTTGGTTTTAGTGTTTGAAAATAGTTTTGATCAGGAATTAGGTGAATATGAAAAATTAATTATTCCCAATATTGATACTTACTACAATCCTATCAATGATTACTCTCAAGATGCAAGAGGATACATTGTAAACAGTTTACTTCAAGATTATAAAATCTCAATAGTTGGCGAGAGATTAGGCAATGTTGAATATACAAACGTATTTACTGTCGATTTAGAAAACGATGAAGTATCGGTTGCGCCTGAAGAGAAGTTGGTTGGGACCATGCTAAGTAGATTTTTCCCGATTTTGATTTCTATATTCCTATTTGCAGGGGCTATGGGTATTGGTATGGATATGGTTGCCGGTGAAAAAGAAAGAGGCACTATGGCTACAATTTTATTGACTCCTGTTAAAAGAGAGACGATCGCTTTAGGAAAACTAATTAGTTTGGCGGTTGTAGCAGTTGCTACTACTCTTTCTTCAGTTTTGGGAATTATCTTATCTATTCCATTTTTTTCAGAGATTTTTGGCGATGCAATCAGTATTAATAAAATGACGTTTACACCTACGCAAATAATATTAATGTTAATAACACTACTGTTATTAGTAAGTATATATGTCGGACTGATTATTTTAATATCTGTTATTGCCAAGAGTGTTAAAGAAGCTAATTCATATATCGCTCCAATATATATGATAGTAATTATTTCAGGGGTGCTCGCCATGTTGGGCGGTGGAGAAACAACAATAGTTAAGTATATGATTCCTATCTACGGAAATATTATTGTTTTACAGAACATTTTCAGTTTTGATGTAAATTTTATATATTTTGCTGTAAATTCAATAGTTTCAATACTTGTAACTGCAGGGATAGTATTAGTTATAAGAAAGATGTTTTATTATGAAAAGTTTATGTTTTAGCAGGACTGTAACAAAGTTTGTGTAAAATAAATAATGTTCCGTCAACCAATATATATAGTATAAAAAAATAATCAAGGCATCTCAAATAGGAAGTTGAGTTGCTATGATTATATAGTACAAAATAGTGTTGGTGGAGCATAAAAACAAATAAAATAGCTTTGAAAACCAAGAGTAAATATAGGCAGTTTAGAAAGGAAACTTTTTAAGCTACCTTTATTTTTGCAATGTTCAAATTAATAAGAATTCTGTTTCTGAAATGATAGAAACTTCTATAACCAAAAACAATTCTTTTGATGACTTTTATTTTATTATTAATACCTTCTAATCTGCCATTGCTATACTCGTATATTAATGCATTGGTAACGTAATCTATATAATTATTCAATGATTGAATTGATGTTTTCATATAATCAGAAATCAATGGATCTATCTTATTAAGTAGAGCTTTTAAATGATTCACTTACGATATTTAATACAAGATATCGCTTCCTGATAAAAGAAATATGTAGCTGTGAGTTCGGTATTGATGGTTAACAGGTACTCTAAAATATCGGATTCTCGCATGAATTTTTTAAAAGTTCGATTATAACTAGAATTGGTATAATCGATTTCTGAATCTTTTTTAAGCAGGAGTTTCCAATAGCGTTTGAGGATGTTATAAAACACTTTGTTATTGTTCATCACACGCACTCTGGTCTTGTTGAGAGAGCGGTTTAAGAGCTGTACCATGTGGAACCTATCCAAGATGATTTTAGCATTTGGAAATATTGTTTTAATCAATGACATGTATGGTGAGTATATGTCGAAGACAATGGTTCTAACGGCTCAGCTAGCGGCTTTTGAATAAGTCATGAAGTACTTGATAAGATGGTTTAATCTTCGATTTCCACTATATCTATTACTTCTCCTGTAGTAGCTTCACAAAAGATGAACGACATAGCACCAGACGCTTCTTTAACAGATTTAAATTCATCGAAGCACAGATGCCACGGTAGATAATTTTTTTTAGGATTATGATAATCATAAAAACCATCTATGATTCTACTGACCGTGCAGTGCGAGACATGGTAATGCTTTGCGATATCCTTTTCAGATATTTTATCTCTAGCCATAATAGCGATACTGAGCTTGGTATTTTGGGAAACAAAACAATTTTCTTTAACGATTGGAGTATTAAGAGTAAACGTATGATTGCAGTGTTTGCAATAGTAACGTTGCTTTTTTAAGTTGAGATAAGTATCAAACTCCGATACCTTTGGAAGCGTAATTCGAGATTGTTTAAATCCATATTTTATGATTTTGCTATCGAAAATATGACCACAATGTGGACATGCCACTGGGGTATAGGTTAAAGTAGCATAAAAAACTTTAGCTCTGACTTCTCTAATAGTTTCTTCTTTACAGAAATTTTCTTCGAAAAAGATATTTTTTTCTTTTAAATTCAGCATACTTATTATAGAATCATTATGAGACATTTAGCACAGCTCCTTTTCTGTTGGTTTGGTCATTAACAGTTTATCAGAGCTATTGTTATTTGTCTCATTTCTTTAAAATCGAGTAGGAGGTAATTAATTACCTCCTACTCGATTTTATTATCACGGCAAATTCTAAGGAAACAGCAGAAGAACTAAAGATTATAGTCTGTGAGTTCTTAAAGGACCGTGGACTAGAACTTTCTGAAGAAAAAACGACTATAGCACATATAAATGACGGATTCGACTTTTTAGGCTGGACATTCAGGAAATATAAAAACAAATTAATCATTAAACCATCCAAGAGTTCAATAAAAAACACTTGTGAGAAAACTTTCTACTATAGTCCTTAAAGAAGGAAAAGCACATAAACAGGAAGACCTAATAAGAAGACTGAACTCAATTATCAGAGGATGGATAAACTATCATAAACATGTGGTTGCGAGTCAAACATTTTCTTATGTAAACAACACACTATACCTACTCCTTCAAAGATGGGCAAAACACAGACATCCAAATAAAAATGGATGGTGGAGACTCAATAAATATTGGCATAGTAATAATGGCAATCCTTGGTTATTCATGACAGATAAAAACAGTCTGATAAACCTAAGAACAATTGACATTAGGCGTCACCCAAAACTACAGATATCAAAAAATCCGTTCATTGATGAAAAATACTTCATCAAAAGAAGGATTCGACTAAAATCTCACGCTGTCGCCAGAAATGGTTAAGAAATGCTTGAGCCGTATGAGTGGGAAACTCTCACGTCCGGTTCTTAGATGAGGGAAAGGGAGTAATCCCTTTTTCTTAATCGATTATACCAACCGTGTTTTTAAAAGCAAGATCGATGAAGCAGAGATGCAGCAAAGCATGTCTCGCGTCGGAAAATGCATTGATAACGGTCCAATGGAAGGGTTCTTTGGCATCTTGAAGACAGAGATGTTTTATGGAAGATCCTTTAACTCCATGGAAGATTTGATTGCAAGGGTCAAGAAATACATAAAGTTTTACAACGAAAACAGATATCAAAAAAGACTAAAGTGCTTAGCTCCGATTGAATATCGAAGCCAAGCACTAATAGCATATATTTTGATTTAATTACCTGTCTACTTGACAAGGGGCAGTTCATTTTGCGCGATAACTCATCGATTGAATAAAACTTAATATCTTTTATTTTCATGGAACTTTGGATTTTACACAAATAATGTTACACTCCCAAAGATAATATTTTAAGAAAGATAAATGAATTAGTTGATTTTTTGTTTGTATACGATGAACTATTAAAGAACTATAGTATTGATGAAGGTCGTCGTGCGATTGGCTCGATATTATTATTTAAATATTTATTGTTAAAAATTATCTTCTGCTTATCTGACAAAGACGTAGTTGAACGCTCTTTAACTGATTTGCGTTCAATTTTTTTTGGGTTTAGCTCCGGAAGATGTGAATTTAATAAACTCTAGTACGTTAACAAAATTTCGTACTTTCGATTTTTATCTTCACTCATCTTGAACTTAGCAATCAGAAAACCCACTTTTTCCAGTTGCCATCCCTTATTCGCAAGTCCAGTCAACCAGTTTTCAATCTCACCAACTTGCCAGTTATCGAATGGTTTGAGCTTTAAAACTGTCTTTTTTTCATTTTTATTTTTATATGATGAAACTCTCCTCTTGACTCAATCAATTTTGAATTTTATTTAAGATTGGGGTTCTTACTAATTGAATGATACCAAAACAATTTCCCTTTCTCAACATTTCCATTCCAAAATGAATCAAATAATAGTAAAATGAGATTATCTTAAAATTTTAGTTCTACCGCCAGTGAACATGATAGTGAATGTCCATTCTCATTTCATGGCAAAACAATACTTATCTTTAAGGAGAATTTGATGATTTTATTTAAATGGTTACACTTTTTTATTAGCTTTAGTACTTTATCAGGATTAGTTTTTACTTATTTCAAACCAGATAATCTACTCAGCATAACCGCTGAAGAGTTGAGTCGAAGTTCTTTTAGCACATATCTGATACCTATTTTATTTGTCGCAGTATTTATGGTTGTTGGCAACTTTATCACCGGCTGGATGATTGGCAAACAAAAGAAATCCTTCGGCTATTTGGGCTTTATTTCCGGACTGAGTTTATTGGGATGGATTGTATTTCATTGCTATTTGATACAGGCGGTCTATCTTGTTCATATCCTGTTTTTCATATTGGGATCATTCCAATCAATTATCGCACTCTGGTTAGCTAAAGTCCTAAAACCTGTTCCCTTTAATTCCAAATCATTAGCATAAAAATACGCCCACTTTTTAAGGAGACCACTGAAAAACTAATAAAAATCATCATTATCACTATTATGTGATAATGATGATTTTTTTATTTCAATTTACTGACAAAAAGAATTTTTAATATAGTGTGTTGGATAACTATATATAAGAAAGTTAAAAAAGAAAGGATCCTCAATATGATTAAAGACCAGCAACAATTTACAATTAGCAAATACATAGAACTCTAATCTGCTAGAGAAGAATTGTTAGAACGTGCCAAATTACTTAGAAAAAAAGTTTATGGAATAAATGATGCATATAAAGAAAAATTTCCTGAAAAGGTGACAAGTGGATTGCTAGAAGATGTGCTGGACTATTGCAGGAAGTATCAGATGTAGTTAGTTCATCACCTGAATTGTTACCTTTTGCAAAAGGTAAAGAACAATTAAATTACTTAGATGAAGCAATTAAAGATGATATTGAAGAACTAAAACTTCCAAAAGATGAAGATGCAAGAGTAGGTCATAAAACTGCAGATACAGCATTTTTGAATATAAGATCTATACTGCATGAGTGAAGAGCGTATAATTACAGCTGTCGTTGGTGTTATCGCATTGGGAGCATATATTGAAGGATATATGATTCGAGATCTTAATCCAATCTTTCGATTACTGATGTTTGCATTGGCTATCATGTTGATGATGCCAGGAATATCTACTGATTTGATAGGTCGAGTAATCTTCTTAGCAATAGTATTTATCATGCGTAGAAAATCCAGAGGAGAAATAGTGATCCAAACGTAATTGTCTTCTCTGATAGAAAAAGGAAATGAAAAGTCATTGGCCGATCATTTCCTTTTTTAGTTACTTTTTTCAGATTTGCTGTATCGTTAATTCATTTGAAATTATTTTGTAGAAGAGAAAATTTCCTAGAGATTGACGATCGGTGTAGAGATTGATGCGGTTGACATCTGGAACAATCTTATAGAGTAGTAATTCATCCGAATTCATAATTAAAGTGTGTTGAGCAAAAACTGATACTCCCAGCGGTAGAAGTGGTATTTCTTGATTGATGCCGCTAGAAATGTTGTATCCGTCCTTTATTTCGGTTTTGGTTCCAGCTTGATCTGGAACGCCTGCTCCAAATTGCTAGAATCTAGTGCGATTAAGAATAATCTGATAATCGCCACTGATGACAAATATTTCTTCTCATGGTGTTAATTCGACGGAATGAATTCATCTTCAGGATTGATCCGGTATGCTTCTAAGATTTCCACTGTTTGATAATGTTTGAGAATTAAGATGTGGACTGGCCAAATGGCTATGACAAACAAGATAATCAGCAACATGACGATGCGCATAGTTTTCATGAGCATTCTCCAAAAAATTTAGATACAGAATGAGCTTCAATCAATGCTCGAGGCCCGTTATCTATCTAAATCTCAAAATTGATGAATGCGCGATATTTCTTAGGATCGGCAATAGTGGTTGTGTAGGCAATCAGAATAGAATTCTTGTTTAGAACATCTGTATCCCAAATCACAAGTGGATAATCTGAAGGTACACCAATGATTCTTGATTCATAATCGTTAGGTGATTTTGCATCGATATGGATATGGATATGTTTGAGTTCGATGCCTAATACGTTCAAGATAAATTCATGAAGATACATGGAATTCAACTTTTCAAAATTGACTTCGCCCTTATCTTGGAATAAAAAATATGGGATGTAACTGTAGTCGATGGCGATGATTTCATCATTACGAGACATAAATCGGATTATCTCATAAACCTTCTCTGTTTCAGGAATGTTGAGTTTATCACATATGATTTGATCAGGATAAATCAAAGAGACTTTTTCTAGTATGTGAAAACTGGATTCCAATGATTCGCTAGAGATTTTTACTGATTTAGGTGTCTCAGGGTAGAGTTCAGTGTCGATGCAGCGATATTTCTTAACAAAAGTACCTTTACCTTGAATTCGCTCAACAATACCTTCCATAGAAAGTTCTTTGATGGCAGCATTGGCAGTGATTCGACTGACGTTAAACAATTTTGACAAATCGTTTTCAGAAGGAATTTGATTGCCCATCTTGAGGTTGCCTTTCTTGATCTCCTCGATGATATAATTCTTGATGATGATATATTTAGGGGCATATATAGACATGGTCGCCTCCTTTCTGTATTATATAAAAATTATACAATTTTGTTGACAAAATGTCAACCGACATGTATAATTGTCATGACAACAGAACAACAGAACAACTGAACAACAGAACAACTGAACAACAATTCAACAGAGCGATGATCGACATATTTTTCACAGAAAATTACTCTTTATAAGAGTTTTATGTAATAACACATATCATTAGGAGGTAGAAAATGAATAGAATTGAAAGAATCAAAGCAACCATTGCCAAGCAGGATGTGGATCGCCTGCCAATCAGTATATGGGGACATTATTCAGATGTTGACCAAGATCCCAGAGCTTTAGCAGAGACACAGGTGGAATTAGTTAAAAAGTATGACTACGATTTCATCAAATTGATGCCATTTGGCAACTACTCAGTTCAAGATTGGGGTGCTCGGATCAAGATTTATTGTGATAAGCACGAAGAACCGATTGTTGAAGACTATGGAATCAAGTCAATCGATGATTGGAAGAAACTCGAAGTATTACCTGCAACTTATGGTACTTGGGGTAAGACACTTCAAATGGCACAAAGAACAAGTGCTCTCGTAAAAGGTGAGATTCCTTTTGTACAAACGCTTTTCAGTCCGTTGACTATCGCAGCTAAATTGGCTGGTCCTAGATTAATGACTGATTTGAAAGAAAATCCAGAAGCTGTTCATCAGGCTCTGAAAGTGATTACTGAAACAAACAAGAATTTCATTAAAGCTAATATTGAAGCAGGAGTCAGTGGATTCTTTTTCGCTACACAAAATGCATCAGCGAAGGTTAACTCTCTTGAGATTTTTAAAGAATTCGGTGTTCCATATGATACTGAGATGATTAATTCATATTGTGACGAAACTTACTTCAATGTGACTCACGCTCATGGCGACGATCTCTATTTTGAAGAAGTTTGCAAATATAACAACAATGTCATTAACTGGCATGACCGACATACACCTCCAACTCTTGCAGAAGCAAAGAAACTTACAGATAAGTGTTTCTTAGGCGGCATTAACGAAGTACCTTACTTTGTAGGAAAGGTTCTTCAATATAAGAGTATGATGGCGACAAGTACACCGGAAGAAATGGAAAAACATGTACATGAAGCAATTGAAATGGTAGGGAAAACAGGTTTAATTGTTGGACCAGGATGTGTTACAGATCCAAGGACGGAAGAAGCTAACTATTTCGCTGTACGACGTGCTGTCGAAAATTATAAATATTAAAGAATGATTGACTGGAAGGTAATATGAAAAAACACGATAATAACGAAGGTTATAAAATCGCAGAGAAATGGGCAATAATCGGCATGGTGGGAAACATTCTGCTGTCAATCTTGAAATTTGCAGCAGGGATATTGGGTCATTCCAGTGCTATGATTGCAGATGCAATACATTCGGCATCTGACATCGTTGCTTCATTTTTCGTCTATATCGGTATCAAGATATCCAAGAAGCCCGCGGATGAAGGTCATCCCTATGGATATTTTAAAGCCGAAGTTATCACGACGTTGATTGTTGGCGTAATGCTTTGGATTGCTGGAGTTGAAATCATCAAGACAGCGATTGAAACCATTCAAAGTGGCAACATTCAAACTCCTGGCATGATAGCATTGGTAGCAGCCGTTATCTCCATTGGAGTCAAGGAACTTATGTATCGGTTCACTTACAAAGCAGGTAAAGAGATTAACAGTCTTTCAACAATCGCAAATGCGATGGACCATCGCTCAGATGCGTATTCATCAGTTGCAACATTGATTGGAATCGGTGCAGCAAGAATGGGTTTCACGATTATGGATCCTATAGTAGGAATCGTGGTATCGATGTTCATCTTTAAAATGGGATATGAGATTGTGGTTGAAGCCGTTAAACAGATAATGGATGAGAATGCCGGAGACGATATGGTTGAAGAAGTCAGAATTCTGACTGAAAATGTTGAAGGTATTGTAGATTCTCATGGTATAAGAATTAGACAGAGTGGATCAGTTTATCTGATTGACATGGACATTGTGGTTGACGGGAAAATCACAATGAAAAAAGCCCATGATATTTGTGAAGATGTAAGAGTTGAGCTCCATGACAAAATGGAGCTCATAGAAGAAGTACGGGTCCATATAGATTCAATTTGCCTTGAGTAATCATTTATAACATACGATATAGTAGGGGATATAGATTAAATAGAGTAGTTACTATAGGGCCAGCTATTAAAAAGTCAAGGTAATGACTAAAATAATTATGGAATACTACTCAAGCGGAATTTGATAAAAATAGGCATACTTAATAGAGGGAAGCCCCTCAACTCTTGATTTGTAGTTGGTTACTTTTAATAATTGTATGAAAAACATTTACCTGTTTGCAGCATCTTGAAAATAGTGTTCACCATATTCTTGCAAGCTGCACAAATTGCTGAATAGTGATGTTTGTTTTGTAATCGTTTCTTCTGATACTTTTGGCGGAATTTGTTATCTTTTCCTTTGCCAATACATGCAACTCTAGTTGCAGTAAATATGGCAGAGCGAAGATATTTTGATCCTCGTTTCGAAATTCGCGAGTTTTACTTTCAAAATCTCCGGATTCAAATGCCGACGAGTCAAGTCCTGCAAAAGCAAGCAAAGTTGAGACATTTTTAAAACGTTCAATGTTGCCTATTTCACCGAGAATCATAGCACCTGTAACGTTACCTATACCAGGAATTGATTTAAAAAATGCGAATTTATCCATTTTTAACACTGTGGTTAAAGCCACCAGTCTAGTAAAGTCATTACCTTGTCAATAAAACCTCGATGGGTTAATCAGCTAATTACTGTTATCAATACTAGTTGTGGTTATACCCTCCTGAAAACGGTCGAACTTTAAGGTAATAGAAATACTCCACAATGTTAGTATTTCTATTATAAACTAACTAGAAAAATTAAAAAGGAAGGAGAGTATACTAAGATAGTTTTAGTATACAAGAAAAAATGAATAAGATTACTTTAGAAGCATTACGAAATGAAATCATTGGCAAGGATAGCCGATTTAAAACACCATATGGGGAGAAGGTTATTACTTATGCCGATTATACGGCTTCAGGCAAACCATTAAAGTTTGTTGAAAAATATCTCATGGAAGTACAGAAATACTATGCCAATTCGCATACAGAGGACGATGTAACTGGTGAGTCGATGACACAACTTCTCCATAATTCAGAAACTATTATCAAGAAGGAATTCAATGGTGTAGATAATTGTTCTGTGATCGCTGCCGGCACTGGTGCCACTGGTGCAATTATTACTTTTAGTAAGATTATCGGTCTATATATGGCGCCGGCAACTAAAAAACTACTGATGGAATTGCCAGAAAAATCCGAAGAACTTGAAATGATCAAATCATTACTCAATAGAGACTTTCATGAGAATGCACCAGTTGTATTCATCGGGCCTTACGAGCATCATTCAAATGTTTTGATGTGGCGTGAAAGTTTGGCGGAATTGGTTGAAATCAAGCTAAACGACGAGGGTTTCCTCGATTTGGAGGATCTGAAGCGTCAGGTCTCAGATCCCCGTTACGCCGGACGCTTCAAGATTGGATCATTCTCTGCTGGCTCAAATGTAACAGGTGTTAAAACACCAGTATACGAAGTCGCTAAGATTTTGCATCAAAATGATGCGTTGGCATGTTTCGACTTTGCAGCTAGTGGTCCATATATTAAAATTGATATGAACAAAGATGAAGAATCATATTTTGACGCTATCTATCTCTCACCACATAAGTTTATTGGTGGTCCAGGATCAGCGGGAATATTGATGATTAATAATAGAATTTACGATTTTAATCTTCCACCGACGATTGTTGGTGGTGGAACGGTTGATTATGTCAGTGGTTTTGGACATGACTACGTTGTAGATATCGAAGAACGTGAGAAAGCAGGAACTCCTGGAATTATCCAGATTATCAAAGCGGCTCTTGCGATCCAACTTAAAGGGATTATCGGTGTCGAAACGATTGAGAAAATCGAAGAAGATTATATGGAACAATTCATAGCACGATTTGAAGAAAACAAGAGTATCGAGATCCTTGGACCTATGGATCCAAAGAGACGAATTTCGATAATTTCTTTCAATCTAAAGTATAAGGATGAGTACCTACATCCTAGATATATCACAACATTATTAAATGATCTATTTGGAATCCAGTCTCGTGCCGGCTGTTCTTGTGCCGGTCCTTATGGACATCAATTACTGGGAATTGACAAAGCAACATCAGAAGAGTTTAGAGCAATGATTCAAAAAGGTGTCAATTCGATTAAACCGGGATGGGTTAGAATTAATCTCCATTATTCGATGGCACAAGAGACAGTGGATTTCCTAATGGATGCTATAGAGTTTGTGGCTGAGAATGCCGTATACTTCCTTCAGGAGTATGAGATGGATGTGAAATCTGGTTTATGGGCACATAAAAATGCCATAAAGGATGGAGCTTCTGTCATTGAGAATTTCGGAATCTTCAAAGGTTTTGAGATGAAGGATATGGCGATATTCGAAGAGGATAAAGCTGTAGAAGAGAATGTGTATCAGCTTTATCTAAAGGATGTAACAGATAGGGCAGAAGTACTTAAAGGATCGTTTAAAGAAGAATTCTGCAAGTATGAAGATGCAAAACTTAGAGATCTCAACTGGTTCGTATTCAGTAATGCAATAAATAATACGGAAATTTAATAGAATTGACATTTAAAGAGTTAACAAAAATGTGATTTTATTTCATTTAAACAAGAAAATGACCTGTGAATCAACACTGAAATATGTTATATTTTTAACAGTATACTTAATTATTTAGTTAATCAAATAGGAAGCATTATCTGTTTCAGTTTCAGGTCTAGGAGGGGGATGCCTAGCAGATCCAAATCTATTGGTTAAAACTGAATTTCCCAAATTTAAATGGGTGAATTCAACTGTCAACAAGAATATATTTTATTTCAGGAGGGGTATTAATGAAAAAAAGATGGATTATTTTAGGTTTAGTAATGGTTATGATCATCAGCACCTGTTTAGTAGGATGTGCAAGCAAGACGGAAGAACTAGCTCCAGCAGGGGGTGCAGTAGCAAATCAACCAGCAATTCCTCGTCCAGAGGGTGTTCCAGCAGATTATCCAAACAAGACTATCACTTATATCTTCCCATTTGGTGGTGGCGGATCTATCGATGCATTCTCTCAAGCAGTATTCGCTAAAATGAAAGAATTAGGCGGATGGGACGAAAGAATCATGACTGAAACTCGTGAAGGTGGCGGCGGACTCGTTGGTTGGGCAGCAATCGCTGATGCAGATCCAGATGGATACAAATTCGGTTTTACTGCTTCACCACAGCTTCAATTGCCAATCTCTAGCGAACTTTGTACTTGGACTGCTGATTCATACGCACATATCGGTAACTTTGTAACTGATCCAGGTGCTATCGCAGTTGTTGTTGATTCAGAAATCAATACATTGGCTGAATTGTTGGAAGCTTCTAAGACTAAAAAATTAACAATTGGTACTACTGGTCTTACAACTTCTGAAGCAAGAGCTATCATGCAATTCCAACAAGCTGATCCAGAAGTACAACTTGAGATCATTCCTTACACTACTGAGCCAGAAGCTGTTGTTGCAGTACGTGGTGGACATATTGACGCTGCTTGCTTGAACGTTGGTAACTTATTTGCTGACTCAGAGCAAGGTAACGTTAAAGTTATCGCTACTGGTGGAACGGTAAGATCACCATTGTTCCCAGAAATCGAAACATACAGAGAGCAAGGTTATGCAGTAACTCAATTCTCTATGAGAAGTTACAGCTTCCCAGCTGGAACTGACCAAGCAATCGTTGACTACATGCACGAATTATTGGTTGCAGCTCTTCAATCAGAAGAAGTTATCGAAGTCGGTGACAACCTTGGATTCGTAATCGATGAACAAGTTTACGACGATGCAGAACTTACAGAAATCTGGGTTGGATTGTCTGATGAGCTTCAAGCTCTTTGGGATGTAGCTCCTTGGGAATAAGCTTTATTAGTAACTAGTAACAAATAATAGATGAAAACATGACAAATAAATACGGAAATACCCGAGAATCTATCTCTCTCTGAACAGGGAGAGATGGGCTTTCTCCAGAATGCAGATAGGTGGTGAACCAGATTGGAAAAAAGATCGAAATTTAATTACGATCTCATAACAGTGGGACTGATGTACCTGCTGTCGTTTGTTTTTTATAAAGGAACTTTTAGTATCTTGAATGAGGGTTCTAGAGTATTCCCGCGTGCTATCGCAATCGTCGCAATTTTCTTGGCGACAGTACTCTTAATCCGTTCGGTTGTGCTTAAGAAAAGAGAACAGTACAATTTTGACGAAGGGCAAAAAATTGTTGTTTTGACTGTTTTTTGTGTAGTGTATATTTTCCTGATGAAATATATTGGGTTCTATATTGCTACACCACTTTTCCTAATAGCGAGCTTCAAGTATCTTGAGGTTGCCAGCAAGAAAGTCTTGATGGTTATTCCGATTAGTATTGATATAATCGTGCTCGTGTGTTTCGATATTTTGTTCAGGGTTCCAATCCCAATGGGAACTTTAATTGAACCTGTACTGAAGTCGATGAATCTCATATAAAAATTAGGAAAGGAGTGGCATAATGGAAATTAATTATATGGAATATGTCTTGAACATCTTCCAATTTCATAACTTTTTATGGCTATTGTTCGGTGCTGTTGTTGGTGTAACCCTAGGAGCCTTACCAGGTCTCAACGGTGGACTGGCGGTTGCAGTACTGCTGCCGTTGACTTACAACCTCGATCCGGTTATTGGATTGATCATGTTGGGATCTGTAATGACTACCTCATCATACGGTGGTAATATCACTGCGATTCTACTCAATACACCGGGAACTTCTGACTCGTTATTTATGACGCTTGACGGCTACCCTATGACCCTTAAAGGGAAGGGGACCCGGGGTGTGTTGATCTCGACAATCTCGGCATTTGTTGGAGGAACTATCGGTATTTTGGCATTGATCTTCATCGCGCCACCATTGGCGAAAATCGCCATCAAATTTGGTCCTCTTGAGTTGTTTTTGATTTCTCTATTGGGTATCGTTATGATTATCTCGCTGTCTAAGGGTAATATGCTCAAGGGTGGAATCAGTGCTTGTATAGGTTTCTTTTCTGCTATCATCGGAACAGATATCTACACTGGTGTTCAGCGATATACTTTCGGAGTCGTTGAAATTGCCGACAGTTTGCCGTTGATCCCGACTGTAATTGGTCTTTTCGCGGTATCGCAGATGTTCTCGCTAATTGTTGATAAGAGAGAGTCTATTGTGACTCGATCAAATGAAGTACAGCAGGAGAATGAGCGAATCTCGATGAAGGATTTGATGGCACTCAAGTGGGACATACTGAGATCATCAGTTATCGGTACAATCATCGGAATCATCCCGGCTGCCGGTTCTACGGTTGCATGTGGACTCAGCTACGACATTTCAAGATCGACTTCCAAGCATCCTGAGGAGTTTGGTCATGGTTCGGAGGCCGGTTTGGCAGCTACTTCTGCGGCAAACAATGCGGTATTCGGTGGTTCGCTTGTACCACTTCTGACTCTTGGTATTCCAGGAACAGGAATGGCAGTCTTCTTCTTGACAGCTTTACTTGTACATGGAATTTATCCGGGTGTTCAGCTCTTCACGAAGCATGCGGATGTTGTTTACACATTCATGTTTGCAATGCTGTTCTGTCAGGTGTTTATTTTGATAGTTGGATTCTTCGGTGGGAAATTTTTCTCGAAAATCACAGACGTACCTACCAAGATTTTGGTGCCATGCATTCTCGTGTTGGCGATAGTCGGTGCTTATGCTGGTCGTTACCTTCTGTTTGATATCTATCTATTGATCGGATTTGGAGTTTTGGGTTACTTCTTGACTCGCGTAAATGTACCTTTGGCTCCATTTGTTTTAGCATTTGTTTTGGGACCATTGATTGAAACACAGTTCAGACGTGCGCTTCAGATTCTCTCTAGTGGAATCTTTGACGCAATTCTTAAGCCGCTTCCTATGGCGTTGCTTTTGATTAACATTGGACTTTTGCTGATGCCGTTTATCAACTTCAGGAAGACAAAACCTGCCAAGGAAACGGAAAAATTGGCTAGCTAAATAAGAAAATTACTTTTAAAACAATGAACTTACTCGCATTAGAACATTGATTAAAGGATTTGAAGAATAATGCAAGATTTAGATGAGGATTCCAACCCTCATAGTTATAGTTTACCTAATAATGTAATCTATAAGACGTGAGTGCGATTTACCATTTTTGCCCTAATCGTCAATATCATCTTGGCGTCGACAAAAGTAATTGAAGGAATTGTAGGACATAGTCATGTGGTTCTTGCTGATGAAATTCACTCAGCGACGGATTCGTTTTCAACGGGTCTTGTACATGCAGCAGTGGTCATCGCGCAAAAACCGAAAGACAAGAACTACCATTTTGGCTATGGAAAGATCGAATCCATCGTATTTGCATTTATTGGAATGGTACTAGTCGGCATCTGGAGTTATCTTATATACTCCTCGATCCTGCTATTGCCAGGGGAGAACTATCAGAACCATCGATGATTGACCTGATCATGGCAATGGTTTCGATTATTGCCATGGAATTTCTTTTCAGATACGGAATGCAGTTGGGAAGAGCACTCAACAGTGACGCGATTGTCTCGATGTGCTGGGACTTTCAATCGGATGTCTATTCATCGCGGTTATAGTAATGAAAAAGGTCTATAAAGGATGGATGGATTACGTACTGTATGATGAAATAATCCAGGCGATCTCAGGTATCCTTGACGACTATTATTACACTGCAGAAAAGAAATTTATTAAAGCAAGTTATAGCGGATCAAGACTCCACGTGCGTATCTGTTTAAAAATTAAATCAAATCTATCCATTAAATAAGCATATCAGATTGAGAAAAAAATCGAAGAAGAAATCACAGAAATACTTGTACATGAAAGCGATATTACAATTGATCTCGAACCATTCGAAGCGATAGAGTAAATGGAATTATATTATCCCAACAACCAATCCGTAAAGGGCTTGTTATTGGATCGACAACTAGGATGCGCAGTCGTTTACCGGCTGTGCATTCCCCCTATTAACTGACATATAGACGTGCTTTGAAGGAAAGATCAAGGGGAGGAACGAATATCAGAAATCTAAGAAAAATTAAACTTAATAAAGAAAATAATTATGATCATCAGCAGCTAATGAAGAGCCACTGAAAAAACCACCTCTTTTGTTAGTGTAAATTGATTCATATAAAATTTAGTTCAATTTGTTATTGCAATTTAGGATAATTTTATAAAGAAATGAAATACGAATTATAAAGGAGATTGTGTATAAATGGACGATGACGTCTTTTTACAAATTATTATGCTGGTTTTATTGGTATTAGGGGCATGCTACTGTGCTGCTTCTGAAATTGCATTTGCTTCGATGAATAGAGTAAGAATGCAAAACGAATCGAAGAAAGGGAGTATTAAAGCTAAAAACTCGCTTATGATAGTTGAAAACTTTGATAAGGCTCTGATCACTCTATTAATTGGAAACAATCTAACTCATATTGGATTTGCCTCGTTGGTTACATTGATGGCAACGAAACTGTGGGGTATAGGATCTGTAAAATATACAACTCTTGCCGCCGCAATAATCCTTTTTTTCATGAGTGAATTGGTTCCAAAAAGCTATGCAAAGGCTAACAGTGAAAAATTTGCCTTGAGAGTTTCAGGATCTCTGCTTAAAATGATGAAGGTTTTTTCACCAATAGTAAAAGGATTCTTCCTAATAAGTGTAATACTCGAAAAAGTTTTGCCTGAAAAGCAGGAAGAACAAATAACAGACGAAGAATTAATGGACATGATTGATGTTGCTCATGCTGAAGGCAGCTTGGATGATGAGGAAACATATCTTGTAAAACTGGCGATACAATTTGAAGAAAAGAAAGTAAAAGACGTTTATATTAAGTTGGAAAACGTTGAAATGATTGACAGCGAACTAAATAATCAAGAAACAATTGAAATAATTCAAGAAAATAGATACTCAAGAATGCCGGTCTACGACAAAACACGAGAGAAAATTATCGGCATACTGAAGACAACTTTCTACCTAAAAAGAATTCTTGAAGATGAAAACACAAAAATGATAAGCATTATGAACTCACCCATTTTTGTTGATGAAGATAAACTCATTAATGATTTGTTAACGGAGTTTAGCAGCAACAAATTCCATATGGCCGTTGTTAGGGATAAAAATAATCAAGCCATAGGAATAGTGACTCTAGAGGATATATTAGAGGAACTTGTTGGCGAAATATGGGATGAAAGCGATGCTGAGGACATAAACAGGCTAAAACAAGACGAAATCAAGAATAAACTGGTATAGGGGAGAGAAAAAATGAGTATTATTCCGTATATAAGCATAATTGCCTTGTTAATGCTTTCAGCCTTTTTCTCAGGGTCTGAAATAGCATTTTCATCGGTAAGTGATATAAAGCTTAGACAAATGATAAAAAACAGCAACAACAATAATAATAAAGCATCAATAGCACTATATATACAACAAAACTTTGAAGCTGCACTGACAACAATATTGATTGGAAACAATCTGGTCAACATAGCGGCTTCATCAATCTCAACCTTGCTTATCATTAATCTTGTAGGAGATACAGGAGTACTTTTTTCAACAATTCTAATGACGGTGTTTATTTTGATATTTGGAGAAATAACACCTAAGCTTGTTGCTAAAAAGTACAGTCTAGAATTTACACTTAATGCAGCATATCCAATACTGATATTGATGAAAATATTAACACCCATAAATACTTTGGTAGTAAAATTCCTATACTATCTATCGAAAGTATGGAAAAAAGAAGAGGATGAAAATCTTTCCATAACAGAAGAAGAAATCATGTTTTTGATTGATCAAAGCGAAGATGAGGGTTTAATGGATGAAGAAAGAAGTGATCTTCTTAAATCTTCATTGGTGTATCACGATATCAAAGCAAGAGAAATACTAACTCCAAGAATTGAGATGCTTACAATAGATGCATCGTTGAAATTTGAAGAGATAAAGAAAATTGTATTAGAATCTTCATTCACTAGAATACCTGTTTATGAAGACAGTGTTGACAATATTATCGGTATACTTCATTCAAAAAAATTCTTACTGAAGTCAATAGAAGAAGAATTTGATATACGTAACATTTTAGCAGAAACGATATATATATATAAAACGATGAAGATTTCGGATGTTTTTTCAATACTAAACAGTAAACCTTTTCATCTTGGAATAGTTGTAGATGAGTATGGTGGTACTGCAGGATGCGTTACAATAGAAGATATAATAGAAGAGCTGGTTGGAGAAATTTGGGATGAAACAGACATTGTAATAGAAGAGTTCAAAGAAATTAGTGATAATAAGTACTTGGTTGTTGGAGACGCAGCACTTAGAGATCTAATAGAATATCTTGATTTAATATATTTCGAAATCGATAGTGAGTATAATACAGTGGGTGGTTGGACTATAGAGATGTTTGGAAGACTACCTGAAGTTGGTGAAAGCTATGATTATGAAAATTTGAATATACAGGTCACCAAAATTGATGAGACTAGAGTCCTAGAGGTAATAATTACAATAGACTAAAGATGAAGTTTTTAACAATTGAACTGTAATCTGAAAATTAAAAGTTGTAAAATGAAAAATAGCAATTAAGTGATTACTATTAATCTGTGCCGAGTGTCAAGATATAAGAAAAAAACTAAGTAATATAAATGGCTCTTTGTCAAACCTGCTAAGGTTTGTCAAGTGATTTCAAATATTATATAGATAATAATTTATTGCATTATAAAAGATCTCACTTCTGTGAGATTTTTTAGCTTTATTATAAAAAAATAGGCTTAGTTAGAATAACATTCATTTACACGAGCATAATAAATTCGTAAAAATTTATTCAACCCAGCGATTTTGGCTACACGTTTAGGCTTGCCTTCACTTTCTTTTTTTAAGATAAATTGATAAACACTATTATCATTAGTAGGCTTATTTCGTGTAAGAGCTTGCATGATCTCATATCCGGTTTTACGAAGGTATTTAGATCCTCGTTTAGATATCTTCCTTTTTGTTCCATAAAAAGTTCCTGACTGGTGTGGTGGTGCATCAATACCTGCGAAAGCAATTAATGCTTTTGAACTATAAAATCTTCTAACATCGCCTATTTCCGCAATTAATCTAACGGAGAGTTTATCGCCAACGCCATTCATTTCTCTAACAATATTGTATTCTTTAAGAGATTTTGCTAAAGTTTGCATTTGTGCTAATATAATATCAGAAGAGACACTAATTTCTTCTAATAGATGTACTGATTCTAAAACAAAAAATTTTGTAGAAGGAGATTTAGAATCGTAGATGGAGATACTTATTTTTGCTAAATGATAAATTTTTTTAGATTTGTCTAGTGAATATTTGTATCCTTTTTTCTTGACAAAGTTTTGAAAAGTTTTGTCAAACTGATTAAAAGATTTAGATGAAATATTATCATAGTGCCAATATTTTTTTGCGAAATCATATAATTTTTGGCCCTCTAAATGTTTTGTTATCTCAGGCATAACATTATCTAATATATTGATAAAATTGTTTTTTGCGCCAATACGTAAATTTAAGTATTGATAATATTGTCTTGAAAGACACTTTAACTCTGAGTATACTGAACTATCTTCTTGATATTTACTTAGCTTATACCAGTAAATCAGACCATATTCAGCAATTTTTATTGAATCTTTTTTATCGGTCTTTCCTTTTCTAATTTGGGTATTTGAAAATTTATTAATTATAATAGGATTAACGAGTGACACAAATACACCTTTTGAGTGAAAATACTTAACTAGAGACATATGGTAATGTCCAGTTGATTCTAAAACAACTCTAAAATCTTCATTTAATGAATTTAAATAATCAAGCATATTGTCTAAATCATTTTTTGTATGATGTATTTCAAAGGGTGCTTTTAGAATTTCGCCATATAGCTTAAGAATGCAGACCATACTTTTTCCTTTTGAAACATCAATTCCAACACTAATCATAATAATCCTCCTCGAATTAATTATTGGTTCCACCTCAAGTATTACCACTCAGTTTTGTTAGTTACACGAGAGTCAATAGATCTCAACCTGCTTAAACGAATATTGATAATATGAGATGGTTGACACTTTGACAAACGGGTGTTTTGATCCCAAATAATGTTCCGTCAACCAATATATATAGTATAAAAAAATAATCAAGGCATCTCAAATAGGAAGTTGAGTTGCTATGATTATATAGTACAAAATAGTGTTGCTGGAGCATAAAAACAAATAAAATAGCTTTGAAAACTAAGGTTAATATGGCAGTTTAGGGGACTGTAACAAAGTTTGTGTAAAATAAATAATCTTCCATAAAAGTAATTAATGATATAAAATTAATTATGAATAATGGAGGATTTTTTTATGAAAAAGAATACTAGTAAAGTATCAGAATTGACGAAATAATGAAAAAAAAGGTATTACAGATGTAATGGATTTACAGAGCCTATTAAAATAAATGCTTAAAAATGAAGTAGAAGCTTTACTTGATGAAGAACTTTGTTATGAAAGATATGATAACAGCATTGATAAAACAAATTATAGAAATGGAACCTCAAAAAAAGACTGTAAGAAGTGATATAGGAGAAATCGAACTTAATATACCCAAGAGATAGAAACAGTGAATTTGAGCCGAAATTAATACCTAAAAACTCAAAATATATTTCAATAATTGAAGATAAAGTAATTTCAATGTATGCAAAAGGAATACCTTCGCTACGCTGGGGCAGGCTCTGACTACGAGAGATATTTCAGATCATATAGAAGATATGTATGAAATACCACTATCAGCTCAGTCGATTTCAAGGATAACAGATAAAATAATGCCATTGGTGGAAGAATGGCAAAATAGACCACTGTGTAATCATTACTATTTCGTGTTTATGGATGCAATACACTATAAAGTTAAGCAAAACAACAGAATAGTATCAAAAGCAGCATATGTAGTAATAGGAATAGATGATGATGGATATAAAGATGTTTTATGGATATGGTTGCCGGTGAAAAAGAAAGAGGCACCATGGCCACAATTTTATTGACTCCTGTTAAAAGAGAAACAATCGCTTTAGGAAAATTAATTAGTTTGGCGGTTGTAGCAGTTGTTACTACTCTTTCTTCACTTTTGGGAATTATCCTATCTATTCCGTTTTCTTCAAAGATTTTTGGTGCGGCAATCAGTATTAATAAAATAACGTTTACACCTGGGCAAATAATATTGATCTTAATAACACTACTATTATTAGTAAGTATATATGTCGGATTGATTATTTTAATATCTGTTATTGCCAAGAGTGTTAAAGAAGCTGGTTCATATATTGCTCCGATATATATGATAGTGCTTATTTCAGGAGTGCTCGCCATGTTGGGTGGTGGAGAAACAACAATGGTTAAATATATGATTCCTATCTACGGAAATATTATTGTATTGCAGAACATTTTCAGTTTTGATGTAAATTTTATATATTTTGCTGTGAATTCAATAGTTTCAATACTTGTAACTGCGGGGATAGTATTAGTTATAAGAAAGATGTTTTATTATGAAAAGTTTATGTTTTAACAGGATTCCAAAATGGTTTCCTGTTGTTTTTTTGTGTATATATTACAAAAAGTATGAAAAAGTTGCAATTTGAAAAGTTTCTGATATACTTTTAAAGTCTTTATTTTAGGAGGAAAAAGTATGACTATGAATAGAAATATTTCAATAGCAACAATCTTTTTCATCTTGTTATTTATTATTGTAGTTACTCAAAACATTCAATTAAATGAAAATATTAGAAATATAGAAACAAAAAATATTAATCAAGTAAGCCAAATTAATATGTTGAGTAAAGAAATGACTGCTTTAGAAGATGAAAATTTAATTATTAGACGTGTACTATCTGATGAAAAAGAAGTTGCAGATAGTTACAGATTATTAGTAGGGGATTATCAAGGCGATGATTTAGTTGCCAAGGCGAAAGAAATCAAGGATGATACGCCACTTGATTTTGAAACAGCATATATTGTTGCAAAGTATGCAAATGAATTTAATCTAAATGTTTCATTGATTCTTTCAGTAATGGAGTTAGAGAGTAATTTTAGCCAGTATGAGGTAGGAGCAGATGACGATAGAGGATATATGCAGATTATTCCTTCTACGGAAAAATGGCTAGCTGAAGAATTTGGTGAAAAAATAGGGCTTCCATATGACCCCGATCGTATTTTTGAACCAGAGTATAATATTGGACTGGCATCGGTATATATCGACTTACTCCAAAATGCTTATGGGAATGATTACGACAGGATATTATCGGAATATAATAGAGGTCCTTATAATTTAAGAAAATACTTTGAGGAAAACAATACATATGAGACAACGTATTCTCGTGTTATTTTGACAAAAGAGCAAAAGTATTTAGCATTGAATAATTGATTGGAAGATAGTAGACAATAGCGTTTACTATCTTTTTTTATTATGATAATGTATAATATTGTAAATGAGATAAAGTGAGGGATAGTATGAGAATAAGAAAAGCAGTAATTCCGGCAGCGGGTTTTGGGACGAGGTTTTTACCGACTACTAAAGCGATGCCTAAAGAAATGATAAATATTGTAGATAAGCCGGCTATTCAATATGTTGTAGAGGAAGCTGTAGATAGCGGGATAGAAGAAATTTTAATAATTGTTTCTAGAAACAAAGAGATGATTATGAATCATTTCGATGAGACTCCGGAGCTAGATCAACTTTTAGAAAAGAAAAACGATAAGAATTTGTTGAAAATTTCTAAAGAATTGGCTAGTAAAGCAAAAATCTTTTATGTAAGGCAAGGATTAGCAGGCGGACTCGGGCATGCAATTCACTGTGCAAAAGAATTCGTTGGCGACGAACCGTTTGCTGTTCTTTTACCTGATGACATAATGGATGCAGAGGTACCTGTTGTCAAACAATTGATAGAATCGTATGAAAGACATAATGGGACGATACTAGGAGTTCAATCAGTGCCTAGAAACGATATACCTAAATACGGAATAGTTGCTGGTGATGAAATAGAGGACGGAGACATGATTGTGTCGGGGATGATTGAAAAACCTTCCGTTGAGGAAGCTCCCTCGGATCATGCGATTTTGGGAAGATATATTCTAAATCCTTCTATTTTTGAAATGATTGAAAATACTCCTCCTGGTAAAGGCGGAGAAATCCAGATAACAGATGCGATTTTAAGACAAAAGGATATAGAAAATGTATATGCTTCTGTATTTGAAGGAACTAGGTATGACACGGGAAACAAACTGGGGTATTTAAAAGCGACTGTAAATTTCGCGTTAAAACATCCTGAAGTAGGGCGGGAATTTAAAGATTTTTTAGAAGAGTAGATAAAAACCGCATTTAATATGCGGTTTTTTAATTGAAATATTTGATTTATACAAGAAGTTCATAAAAAGCTTTTGTATAGATTTTTGTCATAAGCATCAGATCATCTATGGCGATAAATTCATCTTTTTGATGAGCCAGGTCTTCTTGCCACGGAAAAGATCCCCCAAATGCAACAGCATTCGGCATGCTCCTAGCGTAAGTTCCTCCACCTATTGTTTTAGGCATATCGTTTCTTCCTGTATAGTCATTGTAGACCTTCATCAATTTTTGAATCATATCTGAATTCTTATCTACAAATAGTGGTGGAATGTGCTCGTCTTCAACGTAATTTATTTTTGCATAATCAATGGTTTCTTTAATTCCATTAACAACACCTTCATAGCTGCCTGTAACAGGGTAACGGATATTGATGGTAAGAGAACCTTTTTCTTCGTTCATTTTAATCATACCGATGTTTAGAACGAGTTTTCCTGATTCTTCATCTTCAAAGCTGCATCCGATATTCTGTCCGTTATACTCTAGACCGATATGTCTGGATATTGTTCTTATGAAAGTGCTCTGATCTCCTATTTGAATATCGATGTTATCTAAAAACTTGATTAAATGAGAAATAGCGTTGATTCCTTTATCTGGTCTGCTGCCGTGAGCAGAGACTCCTTTAGATTCGATTTTATATTTATCATCATCGAGTGATTCTATGGAAACCATAGCATCGTAATCGGAATTATAAGCATCGACCATACTTTTAAGGTCAGTTTTCGATCTGATTATTGCTTTAGCATAATCGGGGACCATATTTGGAGCATTGCCACCTATTATTTCTAGAATTTCAATTCCGCCATCATCTATAAAGTCGTTGAATTTTTTTGCCAAATCAAATATGATGATTCCCTTTTCTCCATAGATAACGGGAAAGTCTGCATCTGGTACAATAGACATCGAAGGAATTTCTTCGTGCTTAACGTAGTAATTGATACTCTCCCAATGTGTTTCTTCGTTTAAACCAAATATGATGCGTACTCTTTTGTTGAATTCAATATCTGAATCGATAAGTGCTTTTATAGCGTAAAGAGAAGAAATTGCCGGTCCTTTATCATCGGTGGTTCCACGACCGTAAATTTTATCATCTATGATCTGAGCTCCATAAGGATCATACGACCATCCATCTCCTTCGGGAACTACATCCAGGTGAACGAGAATACCGAGCATTTCATCACCTTCACCATACTCTGCGTATCCAACATGGTTATCTATATTTTTAGTTTTAAAACCTAAAGAATTTGCTAAATCCAAAGTGAATAAAAGTGCTTTATGAACGCCTTCTCCAAAAGGATATTCATGATGAGTTTTATCTTCTACACTTTTAATCTTTACGATCCCTTGTGTGCTTTTTATTATTTCTTCTTTAAAAGAATCAATCTTTTGATCAAAATTCAATATTATTCCTCCTGTTCAAAGTCTATTAATTTTCTCTTTAACTCTATACCATCTATTGCAGAGAATCCAGTTAACTTTCCGTTACTTCCTACAATTCTGTGACAAGGAATCAGAATGGGGAATGGATTTTTTCCAAGTGCACCACCTACGGCGCGTGCGGCCTTCGGATTGTTTATTCGCTCGGCGAGTTCTCCATATGAAATGGTTTTGCCAAATGGAATGTTTAAAGCTTCATTATAAACACATTGTTGAAAATCAGTAGGGTTATAATCCAAGTCTATTTTTATATCGATTGGATTCTTTTTAATATATGAAAGCATAAATTGATGTATAGCTTCAAAAGGCTCTGGATTGAACAATAAATCGTGTTTTTTAAAATCTCTTATAAAGTTTATTTTTGTCAAACCCTTTTGACTTGCTAAATATTCAAGCTTGAACAATTTATAATCATAATGCCAGTAATACATGAAATACCTCCTTGTGTCACTTGATTTTTTGAAGGTTATAACTAAATGGTTTATATCCGTATTTTTCATAAAAACCCAATGCTTCTTCATTTCCGACTGAAACTTCAATGGCGAATTCATCGATGTTGTTTTCCTCAAACCATTCAACCGCGCGATCCACGAGTTTTTTACCGAAGGACATCCCTCTCAATGCTTCATCGACGTAGAGGGATTCAAGTTCCCCTTTTCCATCACGATCGATAATGCTGATGCAATGAGCATATGTAATATTTGTCTCATCATCAACAACGAGGTCGATCTTTGTTTTTCCGCCTTCTCCGTGTTTTTTGAGTTTTACCTCTCTATTTGAAAAAGGATAATCTGAAAAATATTCTTTGAAGTGTTTCGAAGTCTCAGCGTGATAAGCTGTGAGTTTTTCCCAAGTTGCTTGAATCCCTTTCAAATCGTCAGGATCCCAAGTTATAATAATATATGACATAGATTTTCCTCCATTCTATATATATTATTCCATAAATTTTAACATTTTCAAATGTATAATATATATTTTATTAGTGATATCTATTTGTTAGTTTTATAGTATTCATTTATAATAAGAATATCTATGAAAGTGAGGATGATTTATGAAATTTATTAAAGGGTTATTTGTGACAATAACTTTCGTTGTTGTTTTGTTGATTGTAATTCCGTTAGTAGTAATATTGATGATATATTCTCCGAATGAAGAATTACCTGATGACTATAAGTATATTGAAGAAAGTTCAATGATGAATGTGGATGAGTACTTTAGGGATTTTGATTTTGGTTCACTAGATGATATTCGAATAGGTGAAAGAGAAATCAATACAGTTATTCATACTTACTTGGAATATGAAGAAATCGATAATAAAGATATTGATATTCACTATATATATGTAGATTTTAAAGAGAATCAATTTGATGTCGTTGCACATTTAACTATTTCAGAAGTTATGGAATTCCCTTTGAAAATTAAAGTGATATCTGATGTAGAATATAGTGATGAAATTTTATATGTTGAAATCAAAAAAATAAAAGCTGGCTTAGTTACAATACCAAATTGGGTAACGAGAGTTGTATTAAAAACGAATGGAGTGAAATCTCCATATCTAAATATTGATAAATTGGAAATCGTTCTAGACACAGAAGAAATGAATCCATACAGAGATTTCATTGAAGTGAAAAATGTTTTAATCGATGATGATTCTTTGCATGTGAAAATTGGATTGACTGAAATTTTAAATGACAGCATTAAGAGTATAGTAACTACAGTTGCTGAAACAGCAAAAGATACTATTGAAGAAATGTATGGAAGGTTGACAGACGGCGAAAAAAAATCTGCGGATGTTATTTTGGATTTTATCGATGATAATCCAAATCTAAATGTAGATAATCTTGACATAGAACAGGCTAAAAAGGTTTCAGAAGAGTTTATGAATCTCAGCTCGGAGGCTCAAGATACAATAATTGATAATATACAAGAAACTTTGGATCCTGAAGAAATGAGTGAGCTCAAAAAAATAATAGAAGAGTTGATGAGGTAGGTAGATATGGAATTAAAAGAATTGTTAATAGAAGTATTTGAATCAAATACTTTAATAAAAGGTGTTATCAGTAATAAAACAAAGGCGAGCAAATTGGATATCAATAAAATCGATATAAAACCTGTGCTGTTAAAAACTGAGATTTTTATTCAGTTTACAAATTATGTTGGCAATCAAGTGCTTCATGAAAACTTGAATATATATGAAGCAAAAGAGAGATTGCTAAGATATATGGAAAGTGATTTTAAACAAATGGTTCTTTTTACAAAAGATGGAGATCATCAAGTACTTGTAAGTAAAAAAGGGAAAGTGAAAATCATTTCTAAAGAGCCGAGTAAAAATTTGGTTGAAATTTCTCATAACAGGCAAAAGCAATATATTTTAAAAGAAGGAACACCTTATTCTTTCTTGACATATCTGGGAGTTATGACGGAAGAGGGCAAAGTAAAACAACAGAGATATGATAAATTCAAACAATTAAACAGATATCTTGAATTGGTTGAGGATGTTGTTGGAAATATCGATCAGGATTTCATCAGAATTATCGATTTTGGCTGTGGCAAGGCTTATTTAACTTTTGCCTTATACCATTATCTTGTTGAGGTTTTGAATAAAGATGTAGAAATCATCGGACTTGATTTAAAAGAAAATGTAATTCAGTTCGGCAATGAAACAGCCAAGGCTTTAGGCTATGATAAACTGAAGTTCTTAAAAGGGGATATACAGTCATTTAATGAAGAGCGTCCCGTAGATATGGTTATATCGTTACACGCTTGTGATACAGCTACCGACGATTCTTTGGCTAAGGGTATTCAGTGGGGCGCTAAGGTTATAATGGCGGTGCCGTGTTGTCAACATGAACTATTTGGTAAAGTAAAAAGCGATTCTCTTAATGGTCTATTGAAATACGGTATATATAAAGAAAGGATTTCTGCTTTGTTGACTGATGCATTAAGGGCCAGTTTGCTAGAGCAAAATGGATACAAGGTTGATGCCGTCGAATTTATTTCCCTTGAACACACTGCGAAAAACATTATGTTGAGGGCTGTAAAAAGCGATAATCAAGATAAAAATGTGCATGAAGAGTACGATAAACTTAAAGAGATATTCGGCATAAAAGATTTTCATATGGAAAGAAATTTATAAATAGAAAGTGTATAAGAATATTTTTGTGTTCTTATATGCTTTTTTATTAGATTGAATTGACGGCGTGTATATTGTATACTATACTGAAATAGCGAGTAAGTAAATTATGAATAGGAGGATATATAATGAGTAAAAAAGTTTTTAAAACTATGGACGGAAACACAGCTGCTTCATATGTGTCGTATGCGTTTACAGATGTAGCTGCTATCTATCCAATAACACCATCATCTAACATGGCTGAATATGTTGATGAATGGGCAGCTCATGGAACTAAAAATATTTTTGGACAAACTGTTGCTGTCTCTGAGATGCAATCAGAAGGTGGAGCAGCTGGTGCTGTTCACGGTTCGCTTCAGGCGGGTGCATTAACAACTACATTTACTGCTTCTCAAGGATTACTTTTAATGATTCCTAACATGTATAAGATTGCAGGTGAATTATTACCAGGAGTATTCCATGTAAGTGCAAGAGCTGTTGCATCTCATGCATTATCAATTTTTGGTGATCATTCTGATGTTATGGCAACAAGACAAACAGGTTTTGCAATGCTTGCATCTGGTTCAGTCCAAGAAGTTATAGATTTAGGTGGAATTGCACATTTAAGTGCTATTAAAAGTAGTGTGCCATTTGTACATTTCTTTGATGGATTTAGAACAAGTCATGAAATACAAAAAGTTGAATTAATTGAATATGATGAATTTGCTAAAATGATAGATTACGATAAAATAAAAGAATTTAGAAATAAATCGTTGAATCCTGAGCACCCAGTAACTAGAGGAACTGCTCAAAACCCAGATATTTTCTTCCAAGCTAGAGAAGCATGTAATAAATATTATGATGCAATTCCTGATATCGTTTCTGATTACATGAAGCAAATTAGTGAATTGACTGGAAGAGAGTACAAGCCGTTTGATTACGTTGGTGCTCCTGATGCAGAACATATCATAATAGCTATGGGTTCGGCAACAGAAACAATTGAAGAAACTATTGACTATTTAGCTGCTAAAGGCGAAAAAGTAGGTTTAATCAAAGTTAGACTGTACAGACCGTTCGCTGCTAAATACTTCTTTGATGTATTACCTGCAACTGTTAAGAAAATATCAGTACTTGATAGAACTAAAGAACCAGGTTCATTAGGAGAGCCGTTATACCAAGATATCAGAACATTATTCTATGAAGTAGAAAATGCTCCAGTTGTCGTAGGTGGACGTTATGGATTAGGATCTAAAGACACTACTCCTTCTCAAATCAAAGCGGTATTTGATAACCTTAAATTAGACAAGCCTAGAAATGGATTTACTATTGGTATTAATGATGATGTAACTAATTTATCATTGGAAATCAAGGAAAATATAGTAGCTGAGCCAGAGGGAACTGTAAGATGTAAGTTCTGGGGATTAGGATCTGATGGAACAGTTGGAGCCAACAAATCTGCTATTAAAATTATCGGAGATAAAACTGATTTATATGCACAAGGATATTTTGCTTATGACTCGAAAAAATCTGGTGGAGTTACAATCTCACATCTAAGATTTGGTAAGAATCCAATTAAATCTACTTATTTAATCGATGAAGCAGATTATGTTGCTTGTCATAACCAATCTTATGTAAATCAATATGATTTATTGGATGGTCTTAAAAAAGAAGGTATATTCGTACTTAACTGTAAGTGGAGTGCTGAAGAATTAGAAACAAATCTTCCTGGTAAATTGAAGAAATATATTGCTGAAAATAATATTAATTTCTATATAATAAATGCAACAGATTTAGCTGATGAAGTTGGTTTAGGTAATCGTATCAATATGATTATGCAAACTGTATTCTTTGATTTAGCAAAGGTTATCCCAGTTGAAGATGCCCTTAAGTATTTAAAAGAGTCAATTACTAAAGCTTATGGTAAAAAAGGCGGCAAGATTGTTGAAATGAATCATGCTGCTGTTGATAAAGGTATTGAGAATGTAGTTAAAGTTGAAATACCAGCATCATGGGCAGACGCTAAAGAAAATGTTGATGAAAAAGCAGAAAATGAACCTGCATTTATCAAAAACATATTAAGACCGATGAATGCACAAAAGGGTGATGATATTCCTGTAAGTACATTTGTTGATATTGCTGATGGTTCTTTTGAAGCGGGTAGTACTGCTTACGAGAAAAGAGGCATTGCTATAAATGTACCTGAGTGGAATGCAGAAAATTGTATTCAGTGTAATCAATGTTCATATGTTTGTCCTCATGCTGCTATCAGACCATTCTTGGCTGATGAAGATGAAATGAAAAATGCACCTGAATCGTTCAATACAATTCAAGCAATGGGTAAAGGGTTCGAAGGATTACAGTATAAGATTCAAATTTCAGCTCTAGACTGTACAGGTTGTGGAAACTGTGTTGATATCTGTCCTGCGAAGGAAAAAGCTATTGTAATGAAACCTTTAGAATCACAAGTTGAAAGAGAAGTACCTAATTGGGACTTTGCAGTAACTGTTGAACCTAAAGATAAAATAATGAATAAATATACTGTTAAGGGATCACAATTCGTTAAGCCGTTATTTGAGTTCTCAGGAGCTTGTGCTGGTTGTGGAGAGACACCTTACATGAAAGCTGTAACTCAGTTATACGGCGATAGAATGGTTATTGCAAATGCTACTGGTTGTTCATCAATCTGGGGAGCATCAGCACCATCTACTCCTTATACTAAGAATAACGAAGGTAAAGGTCCTGCTTGGGCAAACTC
>DAOUQP010000209.1 GCA_030625575.1 Eubacteriales bacterium
AAGAAGCGACAGAACTTCTAACAGCATTGATAAAAACAAGTTTGTCGTCTTTTTCTTCTAAAACACCTAAATTACTTGAGCTCTCCACTAAACCTTCGATTCCGGCACTCATTGTTTGAACTGCATTTGGAATCAAACTGAGTATGTTGATAATCGATTCCTTCGTTTTGTCTTCATATACAAAATCAGGTTTCTCGATTTCCTCAAATGAAACCACGATGTCAGGATCTGAAACTTCATATTCCGATTTCAATTCAGCCTCAAATTTATTAATCTCATCACTTAATTTATCTTTATCGCTTTTATCAATAACGATAATTCCGTAAGCGTTTTTAGGGATGGCATTAGGTTTATCTCCACCACTGATGCTTGCTAAATCGAATTTAAGTTTATCATTCAATCTATGAAGCACTCTTCCTAAAGTAACCACAGCGTTAGCTCTTCTATTGTGAATTTCAACTCCTGAATGACCGCCTTTCAATCCATGTACTCTTAATCTATAAGCAGTATCATTATCCGACTCTGTTTCCTTTATATCTAATGTAATGATACTATTGACGCCTCCAGCACAAGAAGCCAACAATACTCCTTCTTCTTCCGAATCGAGGTTGATTAGAATATCTCCAGATATGTTTTCAGGATTTAAATCCAATACTCCATCCATTCCTGTTTCTTCCGAAACAGTAAACAACGCACTTATTTCAGGATGCTTCAAAGATGTATCTTCTAAAATCGCCATCATCATAGCAACGGCAATTCCATTATCTCCTCCCAAAGTAGTCCCCTTTGTTTTTATAAAATCTCCATCTATCAATAAAGGAATTGGATCTTTCTCGAAATCAAATGTATAATCGTCATCTTTTACGCAAACTATATCCATATGCCCTTGCAAAATTACTCTTTTATGATCTTCATATCCTTTGCTTGCAGGTTTTTTGATAATGACATTCAAACAAGGTTCTTGAATAACATCCAAATTATTTTCTTTTGCAAAATCGACTAAGAAATCACTTACAGCTTTTTCATTCCCTGATTCTCTTGGAATTCGAGTCAGCTCTTCAAAATGTTTCATCACTTCTATAGGTTTGATATCTTTAAGAATATCCTTCATGTTATCCCTTCCTCACTAGTTCATATTTATTGCTACTAAGTTTTTTTATAATATCATTTGTTGATTAAGTTTAAAATCACCGAATCTGATATCATTTTTGAATCATTGATTTGAATTTTTTTTCTAGACCAAAACAAAGATGCAGTTGTTCCAGAAATAATTTCACCGATTTCTCTTTTTGATAAACACGATTTATTATTAAAGCTTTTAATAACTTTATTTTCACTTTTATTAATTAAATTTCTTAGTAATTCTTCATCTTGTCTTTGCTTTTTTATGCTTCCCCATCCTAATAAAAAAGCTACAACTAGCGCCATAAAAAGAATTTCAACTATGATTTGCATCAAAATTCCACCTACACTTCAACAAATTTATTATTCTTTAAAATATTTAGGTACGTTCCAAATCTTTCATATAAGGGTTCAATGTTAGAACCAAATTCATCTTTTAGCATTTCACAAATTTCATAAGTGGTTCTTTCGCCGTCTATAGATTTCCACACTGCGCTACCATATTGATCTAAATCAATTTTCATGGTTTCAGGTGTCTTAGCAAAAAATCTTACCAATCGATCAAGAAATCCATTTCTGTCTATAATAATTTGAACATTTCCATTTTCCAACACATTCCAATTTATACTATCAACTCTTCTAGGTATTAAATCTAGAAAATTATTTTTTTCCTTAGCCATCATTTCACCTCTATAAAAATCGGGGAGTTTCCTCCCCAATAATTTA
>DAOUQP010000201.1 GCA_030625575.1 Eubacteriales bacterium
TTATTTGGTCTTACTGAAGAAGAAATCTACGACCTCTACGAAAGTCGCGAATACAATACTCATGATATCATTGAAAATGATTCTAGAATTGAAGTGGTGCTGGATCAGTTAACAAGCGGATTTTTAGGAGAAAGTACCGAAGAGTTTCAAATTATATATGATTCTATAGTGCATAATGATGAATACTTTGTTTTGAAAGACTTCGATTCATATGTGAAAGCTCAAGAAAGAATCGGAGAATATTATCTTGATAAAGAACGTTGGTTGAAGATGAGTATTATTAATATTGCCCATTCGGGTGTGTTTTCCAGTGATAGAACTATTATGGGATACGCTACTGAAATATGGGGAACCGAGAGAATGCTCGAATAGAAAAGATGTGCTTATATGAAAGATTATGAATTGAACGATAAAATATTAAATGAATCCTATGGAGTAAAGTCGGATGGAGAGCATACTGTTTTCAAAGTGTGGTCTCCATCTTCTGAAGATGTGAAAGTATGCATAGATGATTCTCATAATGATGTCAGAAGAAAAACAAAAAAAATGATGAAGAATGATGACGGTATATGGAGTTATAAATCTGATGGAAATCTTGAAGGGAAGTATTATACGTATTTACTGGACGATAGTTATGAGGTGATGGATCCGTATGTTCATTCTACAAATGCGAACAGCGGCAAAGGGATGATAATAGATGCTTCCAAAGTGAATCCGGACGGATTTGTAAATCATGCTATTCCCAAGCCTTTAAAACCAACGGAATCCATTTTGTATGAATTGCATATAAAAGATTTCACAATGGACGACAATGCGGAGATTTCGCATAAAGGGAAATATTTGTCCTTTACAGAAAAAGGGCTTTCCTGTAATGGAGAAAAAATTGGAATAGATCATTTGATTGAGTTGGGTATCACTCATGTCCATCTCCTTCCTGTTTATGATTTCATAACAGTAAATGATTACAATCAGGATGATTATAACTGGGGGTATGATCCTTATCTATATAATAGTTTAGAAGGGTCATATGCAACTGATCCGGAGGATGGAAGAGTTAGAATTCATGAGTTCAAAGAGATGATAATGGCGTTGCACGAAGCGGGCATAAGAGTTGTTTTAGATGTCGTCTACAATCATACTTATTTTAGTGATACATCAAACTTCAACAGACTCATGCCTGATTTGTTTTACAGATTAGATAAAAAAAACAAATTTACGAATGGGTCGGGTTGCGGATGTGAATTAGATACTGAAAATCCATTTGTAAGAAAGTTTATTATCGATTCTTTAAAATTCTGGCTAGAAACTTATAAAGTAGATGGATTTAGATTTGATTTAATGGCGCTTTATGATGTCGATACTATGAAAATTATTGAAAAAGAACTAAAGAAAATAAGACCTGATATATTGCTTTATGGTGAACCTTGGATTGGAGGTATATCTGGTCTTTCTAAAGAAAAACAATTTACCTTCGGAAAGCAAAAAGATGGAGGAATTGCATTTTTTAACGATAAGTTTAGAAATATCATTAAAGGAAGCAATGATACTGAAAAACCTGGCTTTGTAGGATCGAATCATTTCAAAAAAAATAATGTTTATTCAGGTTGCTTCGGTAGTGTGGCATTTAGTGAGGATATCATCGGATTTGCTTCTAATGCATCTGAAACGGTTAATTACATTTCGAGTCACGACAACCTTATTCTAATGGATAAATTTTCAAAATCATTTCGCCACGCTAGTTTTGAAGAAAAACAAAATATGAATGCATTGGCTCTTGGTATGATTATTTTATCTTTCGGTATTCCGTTTATTCAAGCTGGTACTGAGTTTTTAAGAAGCAAGCACGGAAATCATAATTCATATAACGTCAACAATCATACGAATTTTATAGACTGGTCATATAAAAAGAACAATAAACATGTTTTTGATTATGTAAAAAGTCTTATTGAATTCAGAAAATCTCAAATGGTTTTTTCTGTTTCTAAACAAGAAGATATCAAAAGAGCAG
>DAOUQP010000147.1 GCA_030625575.1 Eubacteriales bacterium
AAGTTTACCGATTGATTATATCAAGATAGATAAATACTTTGTTGATAACTTGAATAATCCCAACGGAAAAATACTACTTTCTTCACTTGTTGATTTAATCCATAAAATGAATAAGAAAGTAGTCGCTGAAGGAGTGGAAACCAAGGAACAAATAGAGCAATTAAGAAAAATGGATTGTGAATTGATTCAGGGATATTATTATAGCAAGCCAATACCTGGAAAAGAAGTTATAGAGTATTGTTACAATTTTGAGAAATCAAATTCATTTTATTCTCATCCATAGAAAAAGCAAAAAAATCTAGATATCTGAAATAAAATAAAAGGAGCTTAAATTCAAGCTCCTTTTATTGCATTATTATGCTACATCTAATTTTTTACTTTCTACATTGATTTTCTTGCTTTTGTTACTAAATCTTTCAAACGCTTTTTCTTTTCCTTCTACAATTCTTGTAACCATCATTGATGCTACAGTATCACCAGTTGCATTTATCATTGTTGCCGGTGGATCAACTAGAAATCCTAATGTTGCAATTATTGGAAAAGCTTCTAATGGAAATCCAAATAAACTAACAATAAGCATTTCTCCAATTAAACCTCCACCAGGTACACCAGACATTACTACTCCACTTAAAACAGATACTACTATTACAGTTGCATATGTTCCAATTCCTTCAAAAGGCATATTATAAATACCAAATAAGAAAGAGATTTTTAATATTGCAGCTAAACACGATCCATCCATATGCATAGTTGCGCCAATTGGTAAAACTATATCCCTAATATCTTCAGGAACTCCAATATTCTTTGCTGCATCAAGATTAACAGGTAAAGTAGCTATACTACTTTGAGTAGCAATAGCTGTTGCTGCAGGGTTTATAATATTTTTGAAATAATTCTTGATAGCCGGTTTTCCACCTGCATAATATGAATAAGCTGTAAATGCTATTCCAAAATATAATATACAAATTGGATAATAAATGAGCATCGATCTAGCGTACGATCCTAATAGTTGAGGCCCGAATTCACCTATAAGTGATGCAAAATATGCGCCTAATCCAATCGGTGCATAGTACATTATTATACTAACCATTTTCATAAATAAGTCCGAAAGTAAACTTAATCCTTCTGATATTTTTTTTCCTTTTTCGCCTAGTAAAGTCACGCATATACCGAAAAATATTGAGAAGAAAATTAGAGGCAACATATTTCTTTTAGAAAGTAAACCAGTAAAATCCCCAACTGTTATTGCTTTAACTATCTGATCGCCTAAGTTTAGTTTCTCTGCAACCTCAGGTAATCCCACCGATAAATCAACACCTTGTGCTGGTGGCAAAATTTTAACTGTAAAAATCATAACGACTGAAGCAATCATACCAGTTATCATAAACACTAATAGTAAATTGCCTAAAATCTTACCTAATCTTTTCATATCAGCCATTTTTGATACAGCACTAGTAATTGTTACAAATACCAATGGTACTACAATAGTAAACATTAAATTCAAAAACACATCACCAAATGGTTTTAGTACTACTGCTTTTTCTCCAAAAATTAGTCCGATTATACTACCTAAAACTATCGAAATAATTAAAATAATTGGGAATCTGTATGTCTTAAAAATTTCCTTGCTTTTTGCACTCATAAAAATCCTCCCCTTTTGTATTCTGCATACTGTTTCCAGTTGATATATAAATTACGCAATTTTTATGCCAACAAGAAAAATATAGAATCACGGGAAAGAAATGTATTGTTTTCCATATTTGTGGAAGGTATTAATTTTTTTTATGACTAAATCCTTACAATTTGAGCATTCCATATTTTTGGACCTCAATCCAATATTTTGGAAATATCGATGTTGTATTCCTTGATTTTTTGATACAATGACGATTTTTTAATCACTAGGTCTTTCATTATTTTATTTAAATCACCATCATAATATATTAAAGCTTCAATTATAACTTTCTTTTCAGTATCTTTCGTGTAGGTTTTAAGACTCTTGAATAAACAAGTATTTTCTGATTCGCAATTTTCAAATATTAAATCTACAGAAGTTATAATGTCTTCCGACGTTAAGTTAACAGCTCTTTCCAATACATTCTCAAGTTCTCTGACGTTTCCGGGAAATGAATAAGAATGCAATTTCAGAAGTGCACTGCGAGACATTTTTTTTGTCTTAACTCCCGCTTTCATACATACTGATGGTAATAAAACATCTGTTAGAACTTCGATATCTTCACTAATATCTCTTAAAGAAGGCATATTTATCGATAATACATTTAATCTATAGTATAAATCTTTTCGAAATGTCTTATCATTTATAGAATCCGAAAGATTTTTATTAGTAGCTGCAATAATTCTTATATTTACACTTATTTCTTTATCTCCTCCTACTTTATAGAATTTTTTATCTTGAATGACTTTAAGAATTTTGGCTTGTAAAAAGATATTCATTTCTCCTATTTCATCAAGAAATATCGTGCCTCCATCTGCTAATTCAAACTTTCCTTTTTTGCCTTTTTTACTAGCTCCAGTAAACGCTCCTGCCTCATAACCAAACAATTCACTTTCTAATAGCTGTTCTGGTATAGATGCGCAATTGACATGTATTAATGGAAACTCTCTTCTTGCGCTATTGTAATGAATTTCCTTTGCCAATAATGACTTTCCAGTACCGCTTTCTCCTAATATCAATAAATTAGAGTTTGACTTTGCAGCATTATTAGCCAACTTTTTTACTTGCATCATTCTATTACTTCTTCCTATAAGAGTAGGCATCAGATCTAAATCATTTTCAAATTTTTTAATATTTTTTTGAAGTTCGTATAGTTTATTTAGCACATAATCTTTTTCATCCATAATCCTTTCAAACTTTGAAATATCCTCAATTATTAAAACAGCTCCGTTGTCACGGTTTATATTAACAGATTTGATACTGCAAAGAGTTGGAAAATTATTTAGTATTGTAAATTGTTTTGTATAATCGGTTTCAATCCCTTTAGCTGCTTTAACAAAAGTTTCTATAGTATTATTGCTTTCAAGTATTGTACTAATACTTTTTCTAATTATATTTTGCGGTTCAAAATATTCACCTTTGCCTTGATAACTAAATCCTTCAAGCAATTTCCTAGGATTTTCATTCCGTGCTGTATATCCCAAAGATTGTACAAACTTAACTTTTCGAGTTACAGAGTCAATTATAACCATGTGTGAAATTGCATAAATATATTCTAATCTAAAACCTTCATCATCGACCTCTATATCTATGAATTTCTTATCATTGTTTATTTCAACTTTGAAATCAACATCCTCAAATTCAGTACTATAATTGTGTTGATTTACATCGGTTTCGCCATAAAAATGCAAGGGGCTGCTCTTATCATCTAAATACTTTCCAATAATTATAAACGCCTTGCCATACTTAACATCTGCATCATATCCCAATTTGTTTAAAGAATTCTGATTCAGGTCTCCATCATCAGCACCTAAGCTATTGGTAGCTATGCATACTAGATCTCCTTTTGCAAGAAACCCTTCTGAATGATTTATGCTTTTTTTATCAATCAATCCAAACGTTTCCATAGCAGAACGATTAAATAAGTGTATTTTTTCAAATTTATCTATAAATATAATCCCTTCTCCGATAGAATCGTAGATGTTTTTATTTAATTCATTAAACATATATCCTCCTAGAATCCATTTTTCATTAGTATAGCATTTATCAGATTTTTATTACACGATTAATTTTTTGGCATGATTCTCGCATGTTATATATATTGAAAACAATCGAAGGAGGATATATATGTTTAAAATTTCAAATAATCAATTGTATATTGATGAATGTTTAGCGTTAGATTTGGCGAAAGAGTACAATACTCCATTATATGTTTATTCTGAAAACAAAATACTGGAAAATTTAAAGGAAATTAAGGAATCTTTTACGGAGAAGTACCCAAATACACATGCAGCATATGCATGTAAAGCATTTTGTACTCTTTATATGTGCAAATTATTGGAGAAAGAAGGATTTTGGTTGGATGTTGTAAGTGGTGGAGAACTATACACCGCAATTAAAGCCGACTTTCCTGTAGAGCATATAGAATTCAATGGTAACAATAAATCAAAAGAAGAATTGGAAATGGCATTGGATAACAACATCGGAAGAATAGTAGTTGATAATGTATCTGAATTGTATTTTTTAGAAAAATTATGTAAAGAAAAAAATACAACTACAAAAATATTATTTAGAATAACACCTGGAGTAATGAGTGATACCCATGAATACATAACTACAGGAAAAAGAGATTCAAAATTCGGAATTCCTCTTGATGAAGATATTCTGTACCCTTTGATAGAGGCTGCAATAAAATCCGATAGATTTGATTTTCTCGGCTTTCATTTCCACGTAGGATCACAATTGCAAGATACAGTATCACATCT
>DAOUQP010000128.1 GCA_030625575.1 Eubacteriales bacterium
TGATTCTACATAATGTGGTTATTCAATATGATGATTATAAAGCTCAAATGGATTTTATATTGATCACTCATAAATTCATATGTATTTTGGAAACAAAAAAACTTAATGGAAATATTACCGTAAATTCCGCTGGTGATTTCATTCGATCATTCACTAATAAGAATGCTAAGGTTTATAAAAAGGAAGGTATGTATTCGCCTATATCGCAAAATCAGAGACACGTTAGAATTTTGGAGAATTTGTTGCGGAAAGAAAAGATTATTAAAAATACTCCGGTGTTATCATTGGTGGTAATTGCAAATCCGAAGTCGATTATCGATTTTAAATATGCTAAAAAAGAAATTAAACAGCAATTGGTGAAATATGATCAATTAACACCAACTATTAAGAAAATGCTTAAACAAAATGACAAAGTCAATCTTTCAACTGCTGTGATGTCGAAAATGTCTGATTTTCTAATAGAAAATCAAGTTGAAATGGAGAATGCATTTATTGAAAAATATAAAAATCAATTAGCGAGTGAAAGTGAAACCAATAGTATAGATCATTTTGATGATAAGATTGAGGTTCCATTCAAGAAGTCTAGTAAAGATATTTTTGTGGAAACAACTAATAATGATGCTATTAAAGAAAATTTGACAAAATTTCGTCTAGAACAAAGCAGAGCAGAGCAGATTAAAGCGTATTATATTTTCAGTAATAAACAAATGGATATAGTTTTAGAAAAAATGCCGAAAACCAAAGAAGAACTCCTTCTATGTGATGGTTTTGGACCAGCTAAAGTTGATAAATATGGGGAACAAATAATAAAGATACTGATAGAAAATTGAAACTATCTGTGAAGGAACTGGTGGTTGAAATAGAGAATGTTATGCGGTTATTTGATAATAAAAGGGGCTACTTTTAGTAGCTCCTTTAAATAGTTATAACGCTATTGGCTTTCATCATAACATCGACGATTTCTTCCATTCCGCTTACTCGTCCTACCATTACTTTATCCTTTAAATTAAAACTGTCTAAACATGTTCCGCAAGCAATCAAATCCACACCCGATTCTTCGAGTCCAGTTAGTGCATCTAGATAGAATGAACCTTTCGCCAATAATTTGACACTTGAATTATAAAATATGATTGCATATGGCTTATCATCCCTGCCCCAAACTTTCTTTAGGAATGCTCCCATTAGTTTGTGACCTAATTCATCATCACCATGTCCAAAAAATTCGCTGTTCAATAAAAATACATTTTTCATCTAATACCTCCACAGTCAATAGTGATTTAATTTTATCATTTATTAAAATAATATTCATAAGAATATTTCAATAGATAAATAGCAACTATAGAAATAATTAATAATTAGAGGAAATGTTTGGTTTTTGTGAACTCATAGAAGTGTTATAATTTAATAGATATATCAATCTGTTAAATCTGGAGGCGTGGATGAGGAAAATAATAAAAATTTTGATTCTAGTTGTTGTTATCATTATAATATGTTTTTGTATAATAAATTTTTTCGTTGTTGAAATTGGAGAACGATATGAGATTGATTTGAATACAAATGTTGAAGTCGATGCTGTTATAGTACTTGGAGCAAGAGTATATGACAATGGGAATGTTTCACCTATATTAAGGGATAGACTTATCATAGGTGTAGAAGCTATTGATAAAGAAATATCGAATAGAATTCTTCTTAGCGGCGACCATGGAAGCAAAGATTATGATGAAGTAAATTCTATGAGAGAATATGTAGAAAGTCTAGGTATTTCAAGTGACCGAATATTCATGGATCATGCTGGATTCAGCACATACGAAACCATGTATAGAGCAAAAGAGATTTTTCAGATAGAAAGTGCGATAATTGTAACGCAGGATTATCACCTTAAAAGAGCGGTGTTCAATGCAAGGATGATGGGAATCGAGGCATATGGTATTCCATCTGATAGATATGTATATGCAGGAAGCACATATCGTGAAACGAGAGAGAAAATAGCGAGAGTAAAAGACTTTTTTTATGCTGCTGTTTTCAAGCCTAAACCTACTTATTTGGGAGATTCAATTCCAATTTGGGGTGATGGAAGAGATACTCAGGATTGAAATGACTAAATAAGGGAAGTGATAAAATGTTAGGTGGTTATACTGGAAAAGTACTGAATATAGATTTGACAACAAATAAAATATATGATGAAACATTTTCTGAAGAAGTATTGAAGAAGTATATTGGTGGAAGTGGATTAGGTGCCAAGATACTCTATGAAAGAACAACCGAAAAAACCGAACCGCTAAGCCCTGAAAACATTTTGATATTCATGACAGGACCGTTTACGGGTACGATGGTTCCGGCCTCAGGAAGACATGAAGTTGTTACGAAATCCCCTTTAACGGGAATATATGCCGAAAGCGATGCTGGAGGCAATTGGGGTGTGTTTTTAAAAAAAGCTGGATTTGACGGCATAATCATCAGTGGAAAAGCTGAAAATCCTGTATATCTATATATTGAGAATGAGAAAATTGAAATTTTAGAAGCCGATTCATTATGGGGACTCGAGACGTACGAGACTGATAAAAGACTTAAAGAAACATATGGGAAAAGATGCAATGTTGCATGTATAGGTCCATCGGGAGAAAACATGGTTTTGTTATCTGGGATTTGCCACGATGGGGAAGATGCACGTATGGCTGCAAGGGCAGGTGTTGGTGCGGTTTGTGGTTCGAAAAACTTAAAAGCGATTGTTGTTGCGGGAACGGGGACCGTTCCGATTCATAACAGAGAAAAATTAAAGGAAAATCTAAAAGTGCGAATTCCTGAAATCAAAGAGAAAGCAGCGGGATTGGGCAAATTCGGAACTGCTGTAGGTGTGGTTTCATCTGAAGCGACAGGGGACATGCCTTTAAAAAACTGGAGTCAAGGTGGATGGGATAAAGTAAAGAATATATCGGGTCAAAGAATGAATGATACAATACTGAAAAAAAAGTATCATTGCGGTTCATGTCCGATTGGTTGTGGAAGAGATATTGAAATCAAAGAGGGGAAATATGCAGGTGTAAAAGGTGCAGGTCCGGAATACGAGACGCTTGCGATTTTCGGAGGATCTTTATTGATAGATGATCTTGATGCAATTTCCTATATGAATTCTTTATGCAATAGATTGGGACTCGATACAATTTCAGTAGGTGGTGTTTTAGCATTTGCAATGGAACTAAATGAAAAGAAGATATTGAATAAAGAGGATATGGATGGTGTGGACCTTGTTTGGGGAAATTCTGATGCGGCCATAGAGATGATTAAAAAAATTGCTTATGCTGATGGTATTGGCAAGTTATTAGGCAAAGGAGTAAAAAAGGCATCTGAAGAAATAGGAGGCATATCATCTGATTTTGCCATACACGTAAAAGGATTGGAATTGCCGGGGCACGATCCAAGGGCATATAACAGTATGGCGGTTGGATATGCAACAGGCAATAGAGGAGCGTGTCATGTTCAAGGGGGAAGTTACTTTTTCGAAAAAACTGTAATCATGCCGGAAATAGGTTATACCGAGCCATTAGATAGATTGGGAACCGAGGGAAAAGGTAGATTGAACTTTCATTCCCAGAATATCATGAGTCTGATGGATTCGTTGAAACTATGCAAATTTCTTCTTTACGGAGGAACTACACTTACAGATATTTTGTTTTGGATAAAAAATGTTATAGGTTGGGATTTAACTCTTGAAGAACTTCTTGAGACAGGCGAGCGGATTTTTAATCAAAAAAGAATGTATAACGTTCGATGTGGAATAAGTTCTAAAGACGATATATTGCCTTCGAGAATTCTTAACTTACCTCGAAACGATAATGGAACAGGCGATAATTTACCGCCACTGGAAAAAATGCTTAGTGAATATTATGAATATAGAGGATGGGATGATGAAGGGATTCCAAAAGAAACTACCCTTAGAAATCTTGATCTTTTTTGGTGAAGCATAGTATTGATGGAATATTAGAACCCAAAGGTGAAAATTCTGATAATTACAATTAAGTATCTTTACAAAAACGGTAGTATTTGCTACTATATAGAAAAAGAGAGCGCTGTACTTGTCAATAACAACGTATTTTGTAAAGATAATAACGAGAATAGCAGAGTAATTTGCAAAAAACGACTATTTTGATAAGAAAGAAGCAACTCTGTAGAATGGATGAAGGTGGAATAATGCCATATATGCAATTGATAAATATTCAAAGGAATCAAAGAGATAAGTATGAAGAAGTTTACAAATCAAGATATGATAGTGAATCTACGTTTAGATATGAATTTAATATAAAATCCAATAAAGCGTTTTTGGTTATTAATAAAGATATACTATCAAAAATGGATAAAATATTAAGTTTGAATTCTCAATTAATTGAATTATTAGGTGAGCTTCCAGAAATTGCTCAGATTCAATTCACCAGGTATTGTTTAATAGAAGAAGTAAGGATTACGAATGAAATTGAAGGTGTAAATAGCACTCGTAAAGAAATTAAATCAATTTTGAATACTGACAAAAAAAAGAAATCAAATCAGAGGTTGTATGGATTGGTGAAAAAATATCAGTATCTAGACAAGAAAGAAATCGCACTTGATACTTGCGAAGATATAAGGGAGTTGTATAATGAACTAGTGCTTGATGAAGTTATTGAAGAAAAATTTGAAAATAGACCTGATGGATTATTGTTTAGAAAAGAGAAAGTATATGTTCAAAGTCCAACTATGGAATTGATTCATGAAGGGATTTCACCAGAAGAAAAAATTATTGAACTTTTGTCAAAAAGCTTAGAACTTGTACAAAGCAAGAATCATAATTTTATGATTGGTATAGCTGTTTTTCATTATATGTTTGGTTATGTACATCCGTTTTATGATGGTAATGGAAGAATGAGCAGATTTATTAGTAGTTATTTATTATCAAAAAAACTACATCATCTGGTTTCATATAGATTATCATATTCAATCAGTTACAATAAGTCAAAATATTATAAAATGTTTAAAGATGCAAATGAAGAGAGAAATAGGGGTGAATTAACTTATTTCGTTAATGATTTCTTTTATTTGTTGATAGAGTCGATTGAATCGTTAATTGATGCAATTTCAGAAAAAAAAGAACAGTTCGAGTATTTCAAAGGCTTATTAGTTAACTTAGTTGGAATTGATCAAAGAGAAATACTTGTAGCATTCGTTTTACTGCAAAATTCTTTATTTGGAATGGAAGGGTTGAATGTAAATGAAGTGGCTCAAGCATGCAATTTGAGCATTTCAAAGACTAGACGAATTATTAGTAGCCTAGAGGATAAAGATTTGTTTAAAAAGACAACTATATCTAGAGCGATTCATTATGATATCGATATAGATAAGCTGTTGGAAAAAAGCGTTGGCAATGCCAAGCGATAATAGTGTGATACTCTGATTACAATTAAGCACAAAATAAATCCCCTGATATTGCTATCAGAGGATTTTATTTTTATACTTTCTTTGCATGCTTGAGTATTTCGCTTCTCATTTCGTCAGATGGGGTGATGTCGCTAAAATTCATCAATTTTGATACTAGATTAAGAGGATCTATGTTTAGGCCTTCTACAGCAATTTTCCACTCTAGAGGCTTTGATAATACCGGTTCCAATATCAAATATCCATTATTCGTTA
>DAOUQP010000061.1 GCA_030625575.1 Eubacteriales bacterium
ACTATTTCATCTATATTGTATTCAATTATTTTCTTTAGTGCTTTCTCGTGCACTCCTACCCTTGGCGGGTCTAGGATGATAACTTCGGGTTTTTCTTTTAACTCATCCAGTTTCTCAAAGACATCACCAGAAATAAATGTGCAGTTATCTATATCATTAAGTTTTGCATTTTCATTAGCTGATTTTACAGCTTCTTCAACAAGCTCAATACCATAAACTTTTTTCGCATCTTTCGCAACAATCTGCCCTATGGTTCCAGTACCGCTAAAAAGATCATAAACCACCTTATTCTTTACATCGCTAATATAACTAAGCGCTTTTGAATAAAGCACTTCCGCTCCAAGCGGATTTGTTTGAAAAAAGCTGAATAAAGATACATTAAACTTGAGCCCCAATATTTCAGCCACATAATAATCTCTTCCATATAGAATATCAACTTTTTCCGGGATAATAGCATCAGCCAAGCGATCATTCTTGACATGCATGATTCCAACTATCGTTCCATCTATATTTAAGTTTAAGAGACCATCGATATACTCGCTAAAATCATAATCCAATTGAGTTGAAGTAGACAATCCGATTATAATCTCCTTTGCTTTCATTCCTTGTCTTACTAAAAGATGTCTTAAAAATCCTTCATGACTATACTTATTATAAAAAGGAATTTCTTTTCCCAGGAAATATTCTTGAGTGAATTTTTGTATAATATTGAAATCTTTTGGCGCGATATTGCATTCAAAAGTATTTAGAATATCATGAAATCTCCCTCTAGGATGAAGTCCTAAACTTAAAGGACCATCTTTAACTTCATTTCCAAAGGTGTATTCCATTTTGTTTCTATAGTTATTTATTTCTGGGCTTTCAATAATTCCTTCATATTCAAAATCAGTGAAACCATTTTCCTTAAACATATCCAATACTTGCTCTTCTATCATTTCCAGTTGTTTTTTATAATCGACAGATTGCATAAGACATCCCCCGCATTCAGGAAAATGTACACAATTAGATTCAATTTCATAATCCGCAGGTTTAATCAATTCAAGTACTTTAGCCGTTACTTTATCTCTTCTATCTTTTGTCGCCTTCGCTTTTACAGTTTGACCCGCTAAAGCATTTTTTATTTTATATGTTTTCCCATCTTTCTCTGCATATCCTTCAAAAGGAAATATGTTTTTTTGAATTTCTATTTCAAATGTCCCTAATTTCTTTCTTCTAGCCATTATTTCTCCTTTTATAACACTTCATCAAAGCTTAAAATAAACTTATCAGAAGTATCCTTGATTTCTTTTATACTATTCTTAGAACAATCATCATAAACAGCTACTACAGTCATCCCAGCCCTTTTCGCACCCAAAACACCTGCATATGTATCTTCAAAAACCAAACACTCCTTTGGATCGATAGATATTTGTCTTGCCGCTTCTAAAAACACATCCGGCGAAGGTTTTCCATTGTCGACATCACATGATGTAACTATAGTATCAAAATAGTTTCTGATATTATTCTTTTCCAATGCCATTAAAGCGAGTTCCCTTGAGTTGCTCGTTGCAATGGCAATAGGTTTATTCAACATTTTAATTCTCTCAAGAAGTTCCATAGTAGAATGTTTTATGTTTACCTTTTCCCTATAAAACTCTTCAGCCATTTCATGCCAATCACCCTTGATTCTATCTAAACTATCCGAAAGATCAAATCTCTCTTTAAAATAAATTGCCGTTTCATGAAAAGATTTTCCTTCGATTTTTTTTTGTAAATCCTCAGGAACTTCAAAATTATGCCTTTTCAAGTAAACTCTATCGACGTCTTCCCATATTTTCATCGAATCGATAAGTGTTCCATCTAAATCAAAAATGACTCCATTATATTTTTCTAACATATATTACCTCCGTAAAAAATCAACTGATTACTCAGTTGATTTTAATAACCTTCTACTTCTAGATCAATTTCTGCTTCTCTCTTATGCGCTCTTTCTAGAAGAGCTTTTTTATTAACTATATACCTGTGGTGATGCCCAATTCCTATTAATCCAATTTCATCAAAAGCCTTCATGCTCAACACAACTTTTGTAGGACTACACTCCTCCACGGTAACAGTTAATGAAACAACTTCTCCTAGATAAGTCGGCTTTTCATGATCAACAAAAGCAACCTTACCAACTGTAATAAATCCTTCTGGTAATTTGTCGTCTAACAATTTTGAAGATGCCTCAATCATCATTGCCACTAAGCTTGGTGTGGAAAACAATGTTTCTAATTTGCCACTACCATATTTAAGTGCTGTATCATCCTCTGTAACTCTCTTTTGGATAGTAATTGTATCTCCTTTATTAAATACTGAAGTGTTTACCATAAAATCACCTCTTTCTCTATTTAATAATTAGATACCCCAAAATTTTAATATAAACTATTTATATAGTCATCTATTATCGATTTTTGCATTTTTTTGTCGAATTTCTTCATTTTGACAAGAATATTATGAATTCTTACATCTTTTGAATGTAAAATTACTTTATCTAAATCTTCAAAAACTATTTCAAATAATTTGCCTTTTAATGATTTAGATGTCACTTTAATATAATATGCCTTTAGAGGTTTGTCGCCATATAAGGCAATTAATTTTTCAGTAACTCTTTCCTTCAAATAATAATATTTGTCAGCTTTTTTTCTGTGTTCTACAGCAACAAATGGATCTTTATACTTTAATTCCATAGCTAACATTTTTCCATACTTAGCTAAAGTATTATAGTACTGATAATTATACAACGCTTCATCAACAGTTGTAATCTCTGCAAAAGGTTCCATTTCAGATTTATTAAAAAACTGATAGTTTCCATTAATAAATTCTGTTTTATCAATAATTCCATTTTCTAACTGGTTAATCAAATTGTCCCGATGTTTTTCAAATTCTTGTAATTTCATATAATCTCTTTTCTAAAATATTTTAATGGGGTCAAACTTGATATAATCAACAGATGTCAAAATATACTCAATATTGTTTATTATCCCCTTGTATTTATAATCATATGCACCATAAGAATGAAGGTGCCCATAAATTACTTTCTCAACTTTATATTCCTCTACGATTTCTGTAAACAGAGATGGCTGCAATTGATCATTAGTCGGTGGGTAATGAAGCATTACTATAAATTTCGAATACCCAGCTGCTTTTGCTTGATCTAGAGACAACCTTAGACGCAATGCTTCTCTTTTGTAAATTTTTTCATCATGCTCTGTAAATTCATTATCATTAGGGCATACCCAACCTCTAGTGCCACAAATAGCATATTCTTCATAAGTATAATAATTATTTTGCAAAAATGAAATTGAATCAAATTGATCTTTCATTTTTTTCAATGACAACCACCAATAATCATGATTACCCTTGCTGATAATTTTCTTTCCTGGAAGTTCATCAACCCAATTTAAATCAATTCTAGCATCCTCAAATTTTGTGGCCCACGAAATATCCCCAGGCAATAATACTGTATCATTTTCTTTAATTTTTTCTAACCAATTTTTTTTGATTAAATTTTCATGAGCTATCCAGTTATCACCAAAAATATCCATTGGTTTTTCAACTTTAAAGCCCAGATGCAAATCACCAATAGCATATAAACTCACTTTAACACCTACTCTTTATGACCATTTTCCAATATCTTATATCTCGGTAAATACTCTTTGATCTCACCTAATAAATCGATTAGATCATCCTGCGTTCCACTTTCCCATATTCTATCGAAGCGATTTTGAAATTCAATAGCTTCTTTCATATTTCCCGACAAACTAAGTATTTGAATATTATCAGTAATATCTCTAACCGTATTCGATTTTTCCTCAAATGCCAATTGAGCATTAATTATTTCTTTCCTGATCTCATACATTTCTTCATCCAAAAGTGCAGCAGCTTCTGCTGCTCTTATCAACCTTGCTTCAATTTCATCCGGGATATTTTCCTTGTATTTGTATTTAAGCGAATGCTCGATAGTCGCCCAAAAGTTCATAGCCAATGTTCTTATCTGAAGCTCTGCGAGAATTTCTTTCTCTCCAAAAGCCGTTTGAACAGGGTATTTTATAATTATATGATAGCTCCTATATCCACTTTCTTTATAATCATTAATATAATCTTTTTCATAAACTATGAATAAATCTTTGCCATCACGTTTTCTGATTAGATTAACTACCTTGTATATATCATCTTTAAATTGACACATGATTCTTATCCCAGCAATATCTTCCATCAGCTCAGTAATCATATTTTCTGGAATATCTCGTCTTTTTGCCTTTTCTATGATGCTGGATATTTTTTTTACTCGACCAGTCACAAATTCAATAGGAGAGTATTCATTCATCTCTCTATATTCATTTCTAATAGCTTTAAATTTAATTTTTATTTCCTGAACAGCTTGATCATACGGAAGCAGTACAGATTTCCATTCTCTAATCTTATTCATTGAAATTCATCTCCATTATTTAAAGATTCTATCAACAATTTTTAAATCTCTCAAATCAGTTAATAAATAATCAGGTTCATGTTCGTTTAAAACATCGTAGGAATAAAAACCTGTTGAAAGAGCGATTGATTTAACTTCGTTAAATTTCGCAGCTTCAATATCTTTAGGTGTATCACCCAAATAATATATGTTTTCTTTTAAAAAATCAACTTGATAATAACGTTTCGCATTTTCTATTGCAACACTTACAAGTTCTTTTCTATTTCTCGCTTCATCTCCATACGCACCTGTTTTAAAATAATGGTTTACATCGCAATGAGTTAATTTTCCTTTAGCTCCAACTTTACAATTGCCAGTTGCAATACTTAAATAATAGTATTTTTCATTACTATATTTTCTCAGAAAATTCTCAACACCGTCAATCAGTTTCACACCTTCTGTTATTTCCATAATACGTTTTAAAATTTCACCATACTCTTTGGTAAATTCATGATTGTTAAAATTCTGAACACCATATTTATTTACTATTTCTTCGATAACTTCTATATCGATTTTTCCTGTTAAATCAACATCGCTAAAGGCGTTTTCATGACCGTAAAGTTCTTTAAAAGCATGACTAAGTGCCTTTCTTCCACAACCTTTACAATCTAAAATCGTTCCATCAATGTCCCATATTAATAATTTATTCATCTTTATCACCTAAATTTCTTTAAAGCACTACCATTAAGATAGTTATATAAATCTCCCTGATGGTAATTTTCCTTTTCCATCTTGGCAATTATTTCATCTCTGATTTTCCACCAACTCATTCCCCAATTACAAAACAGAGTTTTATCTTCAGGTGCCCTGGCTAACAATCTTTCGATTGCAATTTTCGGATCCAAATATCTTAAAAATATAATTACCCATTCAACATACTCATCCTTGGTAATTATTGAAATTTCTTCATTCAAGTATTGATTACCCATAAATGTATTTTTTAAAATATATAACGAGTGTACCTTTACAAAATCAATTTTTAAAGCCGATAAAATCTTCGCGCCCTCTATTACATCTTCAATACTATCCCATGGTAAATTTGGTATCATATGAGCACACACTTTTAGATCATGTGCTTTAATCCTATAAACAGCATCTATAAACTCTGCTAAAGTATGCCCTCTGTTGATTTTCTTAAGTGTCCTATAATTAACGCTTTGCAGTCCTAATTCAATTGTAATGTCAACATTATAGTTTCTTTTAACTTCTGCCAAAAAATCAATGATATTATCATCAATTGCATCAGGCCTTGTAGAAATACTTATTTCAACAATATCTTCAATAATTGATTCTAGTATGTTCTTCTTGAAAATTTCAAAATCAATGTACGTACTTGTATAATTTTGAAAATAAGCAATGTATTTTTCTGCCTTATATTTCTTTTTTATATATACCTTGTTTTTTTCTAACTGCTGCCTGATTGTCAAATCCTTATTCAAAATTTCAAAACCAGCAGCCACTTCACCGCAAAATGTACAACCGCCATAAGATAATGCGCCATCCCGATTTGGGCAGGTAGTCTCCACATTGACAGGCAATTTATAAACTTTTTCACCATATTTATTTTTAAGATATTTCGAATACTCATAATAATTCATAAATTCATACCCCTGCAAAAAAAAATCAGGAATTACCCCAATCATTTAAATTTAATTATTCTCAGATACAATATCAAAACTTACATCTGTTTTAATTTTTCCTTTTAAACGTTTAATCATATTTTGTTGTACTGTAGTTTCCTTAGATTCTCCCATGACTATGATATTTACATGATTTTTTTTAGCAAACTCACTTAAAGTCAATTCAATATCAGTCGATTTTAGAACTGTTATACTAGCATGATTGTTTTTTGATACCTCGAATAAATACTCCATGGCATCCGATTCTTTCATTTCACCGAAGTACTTCCAATTATCTTTTACAACATGAACTACAAATACTTCATCATCACCCGTGCGAAGTTGTGCTCCCCGGCTAATTAATCTTTCACATGATTTTTGTTGTGTTACACAAATCATTATATTGTTTTTATTTTTATTTTTATTTTTATTTGTCATTTTCTTTAATCACTCCAAATTATATTATACAATAGAATCAAGTAATTTAAAAATTAATTTGGAGGATTCTATGAAATACTACTATAAAATAATTCGTTTAACAGGACATTATTATGTCAACGAATTCGAAAAAATTAAAAAACATAAAAATAAAGTTCGTGAGATTCACGAATCAACTGTCATTAAAGCATTTAAATCCGGAAATGCAGGTGTAAAAGTTGTTTTCGAAGAAACAGATACAACTTACACATTAGATTCTTTTTCAGATCAAGAACTTATAATAAAATACTTAGGAAAAAATTTCATTTAAGGAATGATTCTTATGCGACAGAAAAAAATTAGCGATTATAATATTGCTATTGGTGATTTCCCAACCGGAAAACTCAATAAAATAACTGATGTAACTGGCGTTTTGGTTGGTCATTCAACACTATCAAATGAAATCAACCAGACCGGCATTACTGTTATTAAACCTCACCCTGATAATACTTTTGAAAGCAAAGTTATCGCAGCAACCTATGTCATCAATGGCTTTGGAAAATCTACCGGCCTTTTGCAGGTAGACGAGTTAGGGACAATTGAAACACCCATTGTACTTACAAACACATTATCAGTAGGCACGGCATATACCTCGATTGTTGAATATATGCTGAATAACAATCCAAATATCGGTATTACAGATGGAACAGTTAATCCAATCATCATGGAATGCAACGACGGTTACTTAAATACAATCCGCAACTTATCTATAAAAAACAAACATATTTCAGAAGCCATCGATTGTGCATCCGATGAATTTTTAGAAGGTGCTTTCGGTGCAGGGACAGGTATGAGTTGTTTTGGCTTAAAAGGTGGCATTGGTTCATCCTCTAGAGTAATAGAAATAGACGATAAATCATATGTCCTTGGATCTTTAGTCTTATCCAATTTCGGAAAAAGAGAAGATTTAATGGTTAACGGACAATTCATTGGAAAAGAAATCCCAAAAGCAGATGATAATTGCCTACCAAAAACAGAACAAGGTTCAATCATCATTGTCCTGGCAACGGATATTCCATTAATGCCTTCTCAACTGAAGCGGATAGCCAAAAGAGCAAGTGTCGGCATATCGAGAACTGGTGGACACATTGGCCACGGTAGCGGAGAAATCGTTATCGCTTTTACTACAAAAAATCAAATAAAACATCATAATGAATCTGCACTTTCATCGATTGAAGTCATCCATTATGATTATTTAGATAAAATTTTTAATATGGCTATTGAGTCTGTTGAAGAATCAATATTGAATTCAATGATTACAGCAAAAGAAACAACAGGATTTATGAATCATAAAAGATGTTCCTTAAAAGACTATATTTCTCTTTATAAAAATAGAGAAGCCCGAATTTAATATTCGGGCTATTATTTTTAAACTATTTTCTCTCTTAAACTATCTGGTAACTCTTCTTCTTCATATGAGAGAGTAATAACTAAACTAATATCATAAATTTCACATATGCTTTCCAGCTTTTCAATGTACTCAGGAATTTGATCGTAATTTAAATCTACAATCTTTACTAATCCATCAATATAAATTGTTTCAATATCATAATCAGTAGATACAGTACCGCATATATAGCCATAAAATTCATCCGGATTCTTTATTGAATGCTCTTCCATATTTAATAAACGAATATCATGATGAATTTCATAAGAATGCCTCATATCATCATCAATAAATACAATATGTCCCGAAGTAGCATCAACTTGCTCGTTTGCCAAATCAATAATTTTCTTTGTTTTACCTGTTCCTTTTCCTCCTACGATTAAACGAACCATAACAATCACTCTCCTTATTATTATTTATTCTACCGAAAAGAAAAAAATCCTCTATAATTTTTCAATAATTTCAATTTTTGTTTGATTATAATTATTTCTCAGCTGTCCACATGCTGCATTAATGTCACTGCCGAGTTCTCTTCGTATTGTTACATTTATACCCGTTTTTTCTAAAATACTCTTGAATTTTATAATTTGTTTTTCATCACTAGGATAAAATTGATTTTCCTCTACTTTATTGATAGGAATCAAATTAACATGAACTAACTTCCCTTTAAGCAATTTGCTTAAAACTCTTGCTTCTGATGCAGAATCATTTAAATCTTTAATCATTGCATATTCAAAAGTAATCCGCCGATTCGTCTTTTCAATGTAATAATCAACCGCTTTTAAAAGCTCTTCAATAGGATATTTTTTATTGATCGGCATTAATTTATTTCTTGTTTCATCGGTTGCTCCATGAAGAGAAATAGCAAGAGTGATTTGAAGTTTTTTATCTGCCAATTTCTTAATCTCTGGAATCAAACCACAAGTAGAAATTGTAATGTTCCTTAAACTTAAATAATATCCTTCCGAGTGATTTATCATTTCTAAAAATTTTATAACCTCATCAAAGTTTTCTAATGGTTCACCACTTCCCATCAACACAATATGATTGATATTTTTATCTATCATTCTATTGACTTCATAAACCTGACCCAGCATCTCACCTGCAGTAATATTTCGCTTTAAACCGCCAATAGTCGACGCGCAAAACTTGCAGCCCATTCTACAACCTACTTGTGTAGAAATACAAATACTATTACCATATTTATACTTCATCAATACAGTTTCAACTACTTCATTATCTTTAAGATTAAAAAGGATTTTTTTTGTACCATCTTCTGCTGATTCAGATACTTTTTCAACATCCATATTTTGCAAATAATAATTCTCTTCAAGTTTTTCAATTAAACTATTTGGTATATTCTTCATTTGCTCGAATTTATATATTCCCTTTTGATGAATCCACTGAAATATTTGTTTTGCTCTAAATTTCTTTTCGCCTAAATCTATAATCAATTTTTCAATTTCATCAATTTTCAATTCTCTAATAGAATCCATTAGTTAACTTTCCCTTCCTCATTAAAAAATCTATCATGCTTTTTGAATTTGCATTAACAATTTTTTCAATAGGCACATTATATTTATTTATTCTACTTAAAGCCTCAGTAAAATTCCCAAGATCATACCGAATATGTGCATCACTTGAAACTGTAAAAAAAGCATCATGTTTCAATCCCATTTCAATTATCTGTTCGCAATTCTTCTCACTACCTTTTCTAGAAATAGTAGTAAAAGTCGAATTGTTTATTTCAATGGCAATATCGTAATACTTAGCTGCTTTTACGAATTCTTCGATATCGATTTCCACTTGCAAATTACCAGGATGACCGATAATTTGAATTTGGTCTTTCTTCATCATATTGATATATGCATTTGTGTTGTCTTTTTTACTCCCAGTCGCTAAACATATTGGGTGAAAACTACCGATGATTAGATCTAGAGTGTCTTTTAATTTCTCTTCAACATCGATGGTTCCATTGAAATCTATAACATTCGCCTCTGTGCCTCTCAATATTTTTATTCCATTTACTTCTCTTGGAATAACTACTTGATTGTAAAAATGAAAGACATCAGCCGTTCCTGGCATTGCAATCGCATGATCAGTCAATGCAAACATTTCCAACCCTTTTATTTTTGCTTCCTCGATATAATCATTCAACGTACTATAAGCATGTCCGCTCGCAATTGTATGAACGTGTGTATCAACTAAAATTTTCATTAATAACCTCTCTTTACATTCACTTTATTTAATATATCCTCTTTATTGATAAACCTTCTTAAATTCTCATAAATCTTCTCAAATCTTCGTTTATTACGCATCTCAGATATCCATGAATTATGAGGGCTGATAAGTAAGTTTGGTATATTCCATATTGGATTGCTCTGTTCCAATGGTTCGTTTTCAAAAACATCCAATGCAATCCCTAAAAATCTTTCATGATTCTTTAGCAGCGCATTTTCATCAAGAACCTTCCCTCTAGAAACATTAATCAATATACTGCCTTCTTTAACGCTTTTTAAATATCTTTCGTTGAAAAAATGATGAGTTTCTTTAGTATATGGTAAAGTCAAAACAATTACATCAAATGTACTTATCGTTTCTTCAAAATAATCGATTGAATAAACTTCATCAAAATACTCTTTTTCTCTTCCCGATTTACTGAATCCCACAATATTCATATCGAAACCTTGAAGTCTCTTTGCAGATTCACTTGCCACTGTTCCGGTTCCTAAAAACGCAATTTTTTTGTCTTTTAGTTCAAAAACATCAGTAGTTAGTTTCCATTTCTTCTCTTCTTGTATTTGATAAAAATACCTGGAATTTTTATATATCTCTAAAATTTTGGAAACTACCCATTCTCCAATAGGGATACTATATCCACCATGATTATTTGCAATAAGTATTTCAGTATTGATGTCTTTTGGAATTTGATCGATTCCAGTACTAGACAATTGAATAAACTTCAATTGTTTCAACTTATGTATATCTATATTCTGAAAAGGATTATAACACACTAATACATCAATATCATTATATTCTTCTTTATTTTCAATTGTTCTTTCTGAATCTATAAGAACTTCATAGCCTAGCTTCTCTATTTTTTTCATGCTTTCTATTCCATAATCATAAGTAAATAATGCCTTCATATTAAATCTCCCCATTACAAAATATCTCTTACAACCTTATTCTATAATTAAACAAGAATAATTACAAAAAAAAAGACTAAAATTAATTAGTCTTTTTTATGAATTAAAACAATCCTATAATCTCTCCATCTTCCAATATATCCATTTTATTTGCCGCCGGTACTTTTGGAAGCCCTGGCATCGTCATTATGTTACCTGTCAACGCCACTAAGAATCCTGCTCCTGCAGATGCTCTAATTGAACTTATTGTAATTCTAAATCCTCTAGGTCTTCCTAATTTTTTAGGATCATCTGAAAGAGAATATTGTGTCTTAGCCATACATATAGGCATTTTATCCAAGTCGAATTTCTCATATGTCGCGATCTCTTTCAATGCTTTAGGTGTATAATCAACACCGTCTGCTCCGTAAATTTTCTTTGCAATACTCTCGATTTTCGCTTTGATAGTCATCTCCGCATCATAAAGAAACTTGAAATTATTTTCCTTAGTCTCGATTAATTCAACAACTTTATTGGCAAGGTCTGCTCCACCTTCGCCGCCGTTTGCCCAAACATCTGATAAAACCAAGTCAACACCAAGTTCATCACATTTATTTTGAACAAATTCAAGTTCTTTTTCTGAATCGGTTGGGAATTTGTTTAACGCAACCACAGACGGCACGCCGAACATTCTAACATTCTCAACTTGCTTTTCAAGGTTTTCAAATCCTTTAGCTAAAGAATCGATATCCTCGATCCATAAATCAGCTTTTTTAACTCCACCGTGATTTTTCAGAGCTCTTACAGTCGCTACAACTACAACTGCATTCGGAGTGAATCCACCAAATCTCGATGTGATGTTGAAAAATTTCTCCGCTCCCAAGTCAGCGCCAAAACCAGCTTCTGTCACTACATAATCAGCAATCTTCAATGCTGTTTTTGTTGCGACAATCGAGTTTGCACCGTGAGCGATATTTGCAAATGGTCCACCATGGATAATCGCCGGTGTGTTTTCCAACGTTTGAACCAAGTTAGGCATAATTGCATCTTTCAATAGTAATGCCAATGATCCAGTAGCACCTAAATCTCCAGCTGTTACAGGTTCATTATTATAATTATATCCAATGATCATTTTTGATAATCTTGCTTTTAAATCTTGCATATCGAGTGCCAGGCATAAAATAGCCATGATTTCCGATGCAACAGCAATATCGAAGCCATCTACTCTTGCAACACCATTTCCCTTAGGTCCTAGTCCCACAGTGATTTCTCTTAAAGCTCTATCGTTCATATCAAGTGCTCTTCTCCAAGTAATCCTTTTTGGATCGATTTTCAATTCGTTTCCTTGGTGAAGATGGTTGTCGATCAAAGCAGCCAATAAGTTATTTGCAGTAGATACTGCATGAATATCTCCTGTGAAGTGAAGATTGATATCATCCATAGGAACAACTTGAGCATAGCCACCACCTGCAGCCCCACCTTTGACACCAAAACAAGGACCTAACGACGGTTCTCTTAATGTCGTAATTGCTTTTTTCCCAATTTTATTCAATGCCATGCTAAGTCCTACATTTGTAGTAGTCTTGCCTTCGCCTGCTGCAGTTGGATTGATAGCAGTAACAAGTATCAATTTTCCATC
>DAOUQP010000058.1 GCA_030625575.1 Eubacteriales bacterium
TTCGAACATTGATAGAACTCGGTGCCGAGGATAAATTAGTAGGAATGAGCGCTAACGACCATCATGGATTCATGGCTGAAGGACCGTTGAAAAGCGTTTACAAAACGGCGATAAATGTTGCTCCTGAATTGAAAGATTTGCCTAACGTGGGGAATTGCAAGGAACCGAATATTGAAAAAATAATTGAATTGAAACCTGATCTTATTTTTGTGCTTTGGGATAAAAAAGAATATGCCGATACTCTTTCAAAGCAATTGAATGTTCCGGTAATGTGTGTTGGAGGCTATGGAAGTTTTAACCTTGAAATGTTCAGCGCGGTTGGAAAAGCTATCGGTAAAGAAGATAGGGCTGACAGTTTGATAAAATTCACAGAAGAAAAAATCGAAAGAATAACAGATATAACGAACAGCATTCCGACTGAAGAAAAGAAAAGAATTTTTTATTGGATTAGAACTTTAGGTGATCCACAGACAAATGGAAGATATGAAGCCTTTGAACTTGCGGGAGCGATAAATGTTGCGGCGGAAGGTGATTTTATTCCATACGGAAAATATAAAACTACTATAGAGCAAGTTGTGAAATGGAATCCTGAAATGATTTTAAGACAAACTGCAACAATAGGTGATGTAGAGGGATTCAATACAATTGAGATTATCAAAGAAAATCCAATTATAAAGGATGTCGAAGCTATAAAGAATAATGATATTTTTCCCACAAAAGGACAAATGAGAGGTTATGATGTAGCGACTGAACTTGCTGAAGTTTACTATATAGCTAAATTGTTATACCCTGATGAATTCAAGGATTTGGATGTTATGGCTGAAGGCGATGAAATCATGAAAGAATTCTATAATGAAGATGGATTATACACAAAAATGAGTAATGAATTAGGATTCTATGAATGGAAATAAATTTATAAAGGGGAATTTAAAATGAAAAAAGGAATATTGGTAGTAAGTTTTGGGACAAGTTATAAAGCTACAAGAGAAAAATGCATTGATAATATTGAAAATAGAATAAAGAATTCTTTTAGTGAATATATTGTAAGAAGAGCATTTACATCAAATATTATTATAAAAAAATTAAAGGAAATCGATGATATTGAAATAGATAAACCATATGAAGCATTAATGAAAATGATCGATGAAGGTATAAAGGATATAATAGTTCAGCCTCTTCATGTAATTCCGGGCTTTGAGTACAGCAAAATCGAGAAATCGGTCAGTAGAGCGAATCATATAGACGGAGTATCGATAAGACTCGGCATGCCTTTACTAAATAATATTGAAAGTTACGATGAAATGATTGAAGCGGTAGAGTTTCAATTCCCGGAATTGAATGATGATGAAGGTATAGTTTTAATGGGTCATGGAACAGAGCATTTTGCAAATGCTGCGTATAGCTTGCTTCAAAGACGTATAAATGAAAAACGAAACAATGTATATATTGCTACTGTCGAGGGATATCCAGAATTAGAAGATATAATTAGTGAACTTAAATTGAAGTGTAAGAAATTGTTCCTGATTCCGCTTATGATTGTTGCAGGAGATCATGCACAGAATGATATGGCGGGAGATGAAAAAGATTCATGGAAGTCGATATTGGAGTCAGAGGGTATAAGTGTCGAGTGTATGTTGAATGGATTAGGTGAGAATGAGAAAGTTGCTAATATATTCATAAATAGAATAAAAGAAATCGAATAGATTTTGAGGTGACTGCAAAATGAATACAATTAAAATAGCTATTGTTCAAATAGAAAACAATATTGAAGATGTGAAAAAGAATGTTCAAAAAACTATTGGATACATTGAAGAAGCGGCGAAAAGTGGCGCGAAATATATCGCCTTTGGTGAATGCGCCTTGACTGGTTATACATCGGATGTGAACAAATTAAAAACAATAAGTTTCAATGATGACATATTTATCAGTTTAATCGATGCATGCATGAGAAATGAAGTAACGCTTTTTACAGGGGCTAATTTATCTATTGATGATAAAATTTACAATAGTTATATTATGATTAAAGATACTGGGGAAAAGGAGATTTATCATAAAAGTCACTTGGGGAAAAAAGAAATGCTTATTTTTGAAAAAGGCAATAATCTAAATTCATTTGAGACAAATGATGCAATATTTGGAACTGCGATATGTATTGAAAGTCATATACCTGAAATGTTTTTAAGTCATTCGATTCGCGGCGCAGAAGTTATGCTTTTGCCATTTGCTTCGCCGATCAACTGTGGCGGAAGAAAAGATATATGGAATAAATATATTCCATCAAGAGGTTATGATTTTTCTCAATACATTGTTTGTGTAAATCTTACAGGGACATCAAATAATCTTCAATTTGAAGGTGGTTTAATGGTGACAGATCCAAAGGGAAATGTTTTATATGAAAATTATGACCGTGAAGAAAAAATGGCAGTTGTAACTTTAAATAATGAAAAAATCAATAAAATAAGAAATAAAGATTCAAAGGTCAACTATATTGCAAGAAGACAAGTTGAATTATATCGACTGTAAATTCAAATATTTATTAGAGGTGAAAGATGGGAAAACTATTTGGGATAGGCGTTGGGCCGGGAGATCCAGAATTACTGACTATCAAGGCGAAACGGATTATAAATGAAGTAGATTTTCTCTTTTGTCCCGTAAAGAGAGAAGGTTCAGAAAGTTTCGCTTTTGAAATTGTAAGTAATTACATTGAAAATAATCAACTAGAAATTATTGATCTTGTTTTTCCTATGAATTATGAAGAAGATGAATTAATGAAGATGTGGAAAAAGAATGGAGAGATTATTTCTGGTATTTTATCAGGAAATAAGACAGGGGCATTTATTACCATAGGTGACCCTGCGGTATATAGTACATTTATGTATATACTGCCATATGTTGATTCGGATTCAGTAGAGGTTGAAATCATTCCTGGGATAACTTCATTTTGTGATGTCGCGAGTAAAATAAAGGTGCCGTTGATGGTTGCTGAAGAAAGTTTGGCGATAGTGCCTATAAGAAAAAAGAACAATGAAGAGCTTAGTGATGCGATTGTTCATAATGATAATATCGTATTGATGAAACCTTCGAATAATCCTGAAGAAATAATTAAAATGTTAAAAGATAAAGGGTTGGAAAAGAAATTTGCATTGATTTCAAAGGTTGGAACAAATGAAGAAAACATTATCGATAATATTGATGAATTAGAAAAAAATAAAATTCCATATTTATCGACAATGATTATAAAAAAAGATGGAATGAAATAAACATAGTTCTTAGTATCGGATGGAGTTCTTATGTCCTAGCCGAAATCCTTGATTTCGTTTCAGGTCAGATGTCGCACAGTCCAAATCTTTGATTTGGCTAACGGAGCTGACTGACTCCATCGGATGGTTAGAAATCGTTATCCAGGGATTGTAGAATTCTTATCTCCAACCTATAGAGGAAGGAGTCTTAGAATTCTTAGTCATCGGATAAATCAAGTTTTTTGTATGGTGCTAATCTAGATTAGCATCATTTTTTTATTTTTTTATTTAAGAGGAGATGAAAATTGTAAGACAATTAAAATGATAAACTAATGGATGAATATTGTTATGTAGTGGACAAAAGGTAAATAAAACACTTTATTAAAAGTGTATATTTCTATATAATGAAGTTGTGTCTATTATGTTACATTTAGAATTTAATGAGGGATCGCTTATGAAAATGAATTATGGATTAAACTTAATACAAACTCAAAAACTTGCGTTGACACCTGAACTGCGTCAAGCGATAGAAATACTGCAGTATAATTCTCTTGAGTTGAATGACCATATAAAAAATGAAATGTTGGAAAATCCTTTATTGGAATCTGTTGAAGATGTTCCTATGAAAGAGATTGATTTGGATGTTTTTTCTAAGAAGTATTTCAGTGGAGATTATTATGAAAAGATTGACTATGAGGAAAAAGAAGATTATATAAATATTATTCCACAGACAGATTCGCTTATTGATCATCTGATGTTCCAACTTCAGTTTACAATTTTAGATAATAGAAAACAGAAAATCGCAATGTTTCTTATTGAAAATATCGATGAAAATGGATACTTAAAATACGATGAAGAGCATGTTATAAATAAATTCAAAGTTTTAAATAGCGAAATAGAAGAAGTTGTACAGACGATACAGACGTTTGAACCGATAGGTGTTGGAGCGAGAAATATTCAAGAATGTTTGTTGATTCAATTGCATTATTTGTCTTTAGAGGACAAACTTCCGATTAAAATTGTTAAATATCATTTGGAAGACCTAGCAAATAACCGGTTATTGAATATTTCTAAAAGTCTTAATAAAAACATTATCGAAATACAGGATGCTGTGGATTTTATTAGGAAATTAGAGCCGAAGCCAGGAAGATTATATTCTTCAATGAAAGGTAATCGCTACATTAAGCCAGATGTTACTATTATGGAGGATAATGGTGAATATACAATAGTTGTTACTGATTATACGGCTCCAAAATTAAGAATTAGCAAGTATTATAAAGAATTGATGGAAAAACAAGCACTTGATCCTCAAGTAAAAGAATATATTCAGAAAAAAATTCAATCTGCTTTATTCCTTATTAAAAGTATTGAACAGAGAAAATCTACTATTTATAAAGTTGTAGAGGCGATTATTGATTATCAAAAAGATTTTTTTGATAAAGGGAAGATGTATTTAAAAACTATGACTTTAAAGGATATTTCCGAAATGATAGAAGTTCATGAATCGACAGTATCTAGAGCTGTAAATGGAAAATATCTTCAATCACCAAGTGGTTTATATGAATTGAAATATTTTTTCCAAAGCGGTGTCAGTACTTTATATGGAGAAGGAATATCATCAGAGACAATTAAAATAAGCATAAAAGAAATGATTGAAAAAGAAGAACCGAGCAAACCGATATCTGATCAGCAAATTTCAAATGAACTTAATCTTTTGGGAATTAAAATATCAAGAAGAACAATTGCAAAATATAGAGACGAAATGGGGATTTTAGGTTCGTCAAAAAGAAAGCGATATAATGTTTGACAAATACATCTAGTATGTTAAAATAATATTGTAAGCAGAGGGACAAATGTTATGCGTGGGGACTAAAACGTTCCAGAGGTGAGAATTATGAAAGAACTTAATAAAAAATTAGATGATTTAGATATTCTTGTTCCTGAAACAAAAGAGATTTTTATCAGAAGATATCAATTAATGAAATTGATAGAAGTTTACGGACCGATAGGCAGGAGAAATCTTTCATCTAAAAGTAATTTAAGTGAGAGACAAGTCAGAAATGATGCAGATTTCTTAAAAGATAAAGGAATTTTGAATTATCTTTCTGAGGGTATGGTTATATCGGACAAAGGTATTGAGTTGTTGGAAATTTTAGAGGAGTTGGCAAATCATTATTATGGTTTTTCTCATTTAAGAAAGGTAATTATAGAAGAATTGGGTATTAAAGATATTGTGATTGTAGATTCACATAATCATGATTTTAGTGCGACACTTAATTATATGGGACTAGAAGGTGCGAAGCTATTAAGCAAATCATTACAACCAGGTGATGTAATCGGTCTTACTGGAGGAACGTCAATACAGAGTCTAGTTGATGGCTATACTAATAAATGTAGAAAAAGCAAGGACACTATTATTGTTCCTGCAAGAGGCGGACTGGGGCAAAGCACCAAATATCAAGCTAATACATTAGTAGAAAATCTAGCTAAGAAATTAGATGCTCAGTATATGCATTTATATACTCCGGATTTTTTAAGCTCAGAATCAATTAAGTATTTAAAAGAAGAACCTAATATTAAGAAAACAATTGAAACAATTGAAAAAATAAACACTTTAGTATTTGGCATTGGAAAAGCTGATGTTATGGCTGAAAGAAGAGATTTAAGTAAAAAGCAGTATGATGAAATTATGTCTGCTGGTGCTGTATCTGAAGCGTTTGGGTGCTATTTTAATAGTAAAGGTGAAATTGTACATGAAATTTCAACTATTGGAATAAGTTTGCAACACTTTAAAAAGTTGGAAAGATTGATTGCGATTGCTGGAGGTAAAGATAAGGCTGAGGCAGTTGTTTCAATTTCAAATATAAATAAAAACCTTGTGCTGGTTACAGATTTTGAATGTGCAGGGGAAATTATAAAAATTCTTAGGAGGTAAGTTATGAGTATTAAAGTAGCAATTAATGGGTTTGGAAGAATTGGAAGAACTGCATTTAGAATATATGCAGGAAGAGAAAATCTGGATTATGAGATAGTAGCAATTAATGATTTGTTTGGTATTGAAAACGCAGCACAATTATTGAAGTATGATTCTGTATTTGGTAAATTTGATGGAGAAATCGAAGCTAAGGGTGGAGATTTAATTGTCAATGGTAAAACAATAAAGGGATTTAAAGAAAGAAATCCTGAAGATCTACCTTGGAAAGAATTAGGTGTAGATATAGTTGTTGAATCTACTGGTCTTTTTACAGCAAGAGAAAAAGCTGAGCTTCATATTAAAGCAGGAGCTAAAAAAGTAATAATATCTGCGCCAGCTAAAAATGAAGATGTAACTATCGTTTTAGGTGTAAATGAAGAAATGTATGATGCAGAAAAACATAATATAATTTCTAATGCTTCATGTACGACAAACTGTCTTGCACCAGTAGCAAAAGTTATCAATGATACATTTGGAATTACTGATGCTTTAATGACAACTATTCATTCTTATACTGGTGATCAAAAATTATTGGATACTGCACATAAAGATCCTAGAAGAGCTAGAGCTGCGGCATTGAATATAATTCCGACTACAACTGGAGCTGCTAAAGCTGTTTCACTTGTAATTCCAGAATTAAAAGGTAAATTTACTGGTATGGCAATAAGAGTACCTTCACCAACTGTTTCGTTGGTTGATGTTGTATTTAGAACTGATAAAGCTGTTACTGTCGAGTCTGTGAATAAAGCATTAAAAGATGCTGCTGATAACCAAATGCAAGGGATTTTAGGATACTCTGACGAGCCTTTGGTATCTGTTGATTTCAAAAGTGATTCAAGATCTTCAATAGTGGATGCTTTATCAACTTTAGTTATCGGAGACAACATGGTGAAAGTAATTACATGGTATGACAACGAATGGGGTTATTCTGAAAGAATTGTAGATTTAATTAGTTATGTAGTGGAAAAAGGATTATAGAAAATTATTTGCCCGAGCTAAATATAAGTTCGGGCTTATCCTGTATGGAGGAAAGATTATGTTTAATAAAAAAACTGTTAAAGATATAGATGTGACTAATAAACATGTATTAGTTAGATGTGATTTTAATGTACCGTTGTTAGATGGTGAGATTACTGATGAAACAAGAATTGTCGGTGCTCTTCCTACAATCAAGTATTTAATTGAGAACAATGCCAAGGTAATTTTGTGTTCTCATATGGGAAAGCCGAAAGGTGAGTATAACAAATCTTTATCTCTTGAACCGGTTGCAAAAAAATTGACTGAACATCTTAACCAAGAAGTTGAATTTATTTCTGCTGCAGAAGTAATTAATGATGAAGTGAGAAATTTTGTAGAGAAAATGACATCTAGACAGATTATTTTACTTGAGAATACACGATTTAGAGCTGAAGAGACAAAGAATGAAGAAATTTTTTCAAAAGAGCTTGCGGCATTGGCGGAAGTATTTGTTAATGATGCTTTTGGAACTGCACATAGAGCGCATTCGTCTACAGTTGGTGTAACTGAGTTTCTTGAAACAGCTGTCAGTGGATTTTTAATAGAGAAAGAATTGAAGTTTTTAGGTGAAACAATAGAAAGTCCACAAAAACCTTTCATAGCAATTTTAGGTGGAGCAAAGGTTTCTGATAAAATCAAAGTTATTGATAATTTATTAGGAAAAGTCGACGGTCTAATCATAGGCGGAGGTATGGCATATACTTTTTTAAAGGCTCAAGGATATAGTGTTGGGAATTCCTTGATAGAGGAAGACAAAGTAGATTATGCCAAGGAAATGATTCAAAAGGCCAAGGATTTAGGAGTTGAATTCTTGTTGCCGATAGATCATAGAGTGTCGAAAGAGTTTAAAGATCTGCCTCCTATGATAACTTCAGATGCAAATATTCCTGATGGATATATGGGTCTTGATATTGGAGATATGACTATAGGATTCTATGAAAGCCTTTTATTAGGTGCAAAAACTGTACTTTGGAATGGACCGATGGGAGTTTTTGAGTTTGAAAATTATGCTAGTGGTACTTTTGAAGTGGCAAAAACTTTAGCAAATATAAATGCTGTTACTATAATCGGTGGCGGCGATAGTGCTGCAGCAGTAACGCAACTAGGATTTAGCGAGCAAATGACGCATATTTCAACCGGTGGTGGAGCTAGTCTAGAATTCTTAGAAGGCAAAGTACTGCCAGGTATTGAAGTTTTAAATAATAAATAGAGGTGAAAATATTGAGAAAACCAGTAATTGCAGGTAATTGGAAAATGCATAAGACAATTTCAGAAGGTTTTAAATTTATCGATGACATAAAAGAGAATGTTAAAGATACGGATGTAGAAGTGATGTTGTTTGTGCCATATACAATGTTGAAGTCAATGAAAGATTACACTGATGGAACAAATATTATTATCGGAGCTCAAAATATGCACTTTGAAGAAAATGGAGCATATACTGGAGAAATATCTCCGTTGATGTTAAAGGATATCAATGTAAAGAATACTCTTGTTGGGCATAGCGAAAGAAGAGAATATTTTAATGAAACTGATGAAACTGTTAATAAAAAAATATTGAAAGCTTTAGAGCATGACATTGATGTGATATTGTGCGTTGGTGAAAAACTTGAAGAGCGTGAAAATAATATCGAAAAAGATGTAGTGAAAAAACAAATCATTAAAGCATTTGAGAATGTATCTGCAAAAATGATGAATAAAATAGTAATTGCATATGAGCCGATTTGGGCGATAGGGACAGGTAAAACTGCTTCTAGTGAAGATGCCAATGAGATGATTTCATTCATTAGAAGTGAGATCCAGAATCTTTATGACGATGAAATTTCTGAGGAAATTAGAATCCTTTACGGTGGAAGTGTTAAGCCGACTAATGTTGAAGAATTGATGAATCAAGATGACATTGATGGTGGACTTGTTGGTGGAGCTAGCTTAAAGGCAGATCAATTTATTGAATTAGTGAATTTTTAAAGGAGTATCTATGAAGAATTTAACAGCTCTTATCATATTAGATGGATGGGGTATAAGTAATAAAAGTGAAGGTAATGCAGTAAATATTGCCAATACACCTAACTTTGATAGATTTAAAATTTCATATCCGCATATGGAGATAAATGCTAGTGGAATTGATGTAGGACTTCCTGATGGACAGATGGGAAACTCTGAAGTTGGTCATTTGAATATCGGGGCAGGAAGAATTGTTTATCAGGAGTTGACTAGAATTACCAAGGCGATTGAAGATGGAGATTTTTTTGAAAATGAATCATTTTTAAGAGCTATAGAAAATGTTAAGAAAAACAATTCAGCTTTGCATCTTTTGGGATTATTATCAGATGGTGGTGTCCACAGTCATATTAATCATATTAAAGGATTGATAGATTTAGCTAAAAAGAATAATGTTGATAAAGTATATTTACATGCTTTTATGGACGGGAGAGATACTTCTCCAAATAGTGGTATAAATTACATCAAGGAAATTGAAAAGTATATGGCTGAGGTCGGGGTAGGGAAAATCGCTACAATTTCAGGTAGGTATTATGCAATGGACAGAGATAATCGATGGGATAGGGTAGAGAAAGCGTATGATGCCTTAGTCAAAGGTGAAGGTGTACAAAGTGAATCAGCCAGGGCGATAATGGAAGAGAGTTATTCAAATGATATAACCGACGAATTTATTTTGCCTAGTATGGTTGTTGATGAAGGAAAACCAATTGCTTCCATTAAAGATAGCGATTCAATTATTTTCTTTAACTTCAGACCTGACCGTGCAAGAGAATTAACCAATGTCTTTACAGAAAAAGATTTTAATGATTTTGAAAGAGATTTGCTAAATCTTTACTATGTGACAATGACAAAGTATGACGAAAGATTTAAAAATGTAGATATAGCATTCAAACCACAAGGTATTGAAAATACCTTAGGTGAATATTTGTCAAAGCAAGGAAAGAAACAATTGAGAATTGCTGAAACTGAGAAATATGCTCATGTCACTTTTTTCTTTAATGGTGGAGTAGAAAAAGAAAATGAGGGTGAAGACAGGATTTTGGTTCCTTCACCAAAAGTTGCCACTTACGATTTAAAGCCAGAAATGTCATCGTACGAAGTTACTGATAAATTACTAGAGGCAATTGATAAGGATTATTACGATTTAATTGTTCTTAACTATGCAAATGCCGATATGGTAGGTCATACTGGAGTGATTGAGGCTGCCGCAAAAGCTGTGGAAGCAGTTGATACAAATTTAGGAAGGGTAATTGATAAAATTCTTTCTAAAGGAGGGAAGGCTTTAATAACGGCTGACCATGGTAATGCTGAAAAGATGATTGATGAGAAAACTCATGAAGTTTTCACTGCACATAGTACTAATCCAGTTCCGCTTATAGTAGTTGGAGAAGGAAATGTTTCATTAGAGAAGACTGGTCGACTTTCAGATTTAGCCCCAACGCTATTAAATATGATGAATATTGAAGTACCTGTTGAAATGACAGGAAAAAATTTAATTAAAAATGAGGAGGAATAAAAATGGCATCAATTATTGCTGTTTATGGTAGAGAAATTTTAGATTCAAGAGGAAATCCAACTATTGAAGTAGAGGTTTATTTAGATGATGGTTCAATGGGTAAAGCTGGAATACCTTCTGGTGCTTCAACTGGAGCATTTGAAGCAGTAGAACTTAGAGACGGTGACAAAGATAGATATATGGGCAAGGGCGTATTAACTGCTGTCAATAATGTAAACGAAATTATTGCACCTGAGCTAATGGGTATGGATGCACTAGATCAAGTCGTGATTGATCAGTTGATGATTAAATTAGATGGAACACCAAATAAAGCAAAATTAGGAGCTAATGCAATTTTAGGAGTTTCTATAGCAGTGGCAAAAGCTGCTGCAGCATCACTTGGCTTACCATTATATCAGTACATTGGTGGAGTAAATGCAAAAACACTTCCAATGCCTATGATGAATATTTTAAATGGTGGTTCTCATGCTGATAACAACGTAGATATTCAAGAATATATGATAATGCCTGTTGGAGCAAAAACTTTTAGAGAAGCTTTACAAATGGGAACAGAAATCTATCATAATCTTAAAAGTGTATTAAAATCAAAAGGAATGAGTACTGCTGTCGGTGATGAAGGTGGATTCGCTCCTGATTTGAAATCAAACGAAGAAGCTGTTCAAATTATCGTTGAAGCTATTAAAAAAGCAGGTTATAAACCTGGTGAAGAGGTCATGATTACTTTAGATCCAGCTGCTTCTGAATTCTATGATGAAAAAGAAAAATTATATAATCTAGCTAGTGAAGGAAGAAAATTGACTTCTGCTGAGATGGTGGATTATTATGCAGCATTAGTAAGCAAATATCCAATCATTTCTATAGAAGATGGTTTAGCTGAAGAAGACTGGGAAGGCTTTAAACTAATGGTTGAAAAACTTGGTGATAAGATTCAAATAGTTGGTGATGATTTATTTGTAACAAATACAGAGAGATTATCAAGAGGTATTGAAGAAAATGCAGCAAATTCAATTTTAATTAAATTAAATCAAATTGGAACAATCACAGAAACATTAGATACAATTGAAATGGCTAAAAGAGCGGGATATACAACAGTAATTTCTCATCGTTCTGGTGAAACTGATGATACAACAATTGCAGATTTAGCAGTTGCTGTAAATTCAGGACAGATTAAAACTGGTGCTCCAGCTCGTATCGATAGAGTTGCAAAATATAATCAATTGCTTAGAATTGAAGAAATGTTGGATTTAGCTAGTTACTATCCAGGGATGAAGGCGTTTTACAATTTGAAATAATTAGTAAGCTTCGCACTAATGCGAAGCTTTTCTTTTGAAGATTATTGTTGAATTAATGCTTGCTATGTGTTAAAATTATTTTGTTAAATTGCAGTTAGGAGGTTAGATTATGAACTTATTTTTTACAATTATTCTAGTTCTTTCAAGTTTGGGACTTATTTTTTCCGTTTTAATGCAATCAGGAAAAAGTGCAGGTTTATCAGGTTCAATTGGCGGCGGTGCTGAGCAATTATTTGGTAAGCAAAAAGGAAGAGGATACGATAAGATTTTTGATAGAGCAACTAAAATTTCAGCTATAACATTTATATTATCAGCGTTGATTTTAGTAGCACTTCAATAATAAAAGGAGGAATTAATTAAATGGATATCGCTATTATAGCAGCTATTGTTGGAGTTTTAGCCCTTCTTTTTGCGTATTACTTAACAAATACAAAGATTAAAAAGATGGATGTTGGAACTGACAGAATGAAAGAAATTTCTACTTATATTCAAGAAGGTTCTATGGCGTTCTTAAAAGAAGAATATAAATCACTAGCTATTTTTTCGCTTGTTTTAGGTGCAGTTATTTTTTTCGGATTGGGTTATGAAACAGCTATAGCATTCTTTGTTGGTGCATTGTTTTCTGCATTGGCAGGATTCTTTGGAATGAGAGTTGCTACTCAAGCAAACGTTAGAACTGCAAATGCTGCAAGAGTTAGTGGAATGAATAAAGCTTTATCAGTAGCTTTCTCTGGTGGAGCAGTAATGGGTATGTCTGTAGTTGGTCTTGGCTTATTAGGCCTTGGAATTGTGTATTACATATTTAGAGACCCGCAAATTATTACGGGATTTGGATTAGGTGCTTCTTCAATTGCATTGTTTGGCCGTGTTGGTGGTGGTATTTATACTAAAGCTGCTGATGTCGGTGCTGATCTTGTTGGTAAGGTTGAAGCTGGTATTCCTGAAGATGATCCGAGAAATCCAGCGGTTATTGCTGATAATGTTGGCGATAATGTTGGTGATGTAGCAGGTATGGGTGCGGATTTATTTGAATCTTATGTCGGTTCGATTATTGGTGCTATTACACTAGGTTTATTATCATTTGGAGCAAGTGGAGTATCATTCACTTTTGCTTTAGTTGCTATTGGTGTAGTTGGTTCAATAATTGGTACTTTCTTCGTTAGAGGAAAAGAAGGTTCAGATCCACATAAAGCTCTTAAAAATGCCACTTATGTAAGTGGATTAATCGTAATTATTGCTTCGTTTTTATTAAGTAGTTATTATTTTGGTGATTATAATGCTGCTTTTGCAGTAGGAATAGGATTGATGGCAGGTATAGCAATTGG
>DAOUQP010000028.1 GCA_030625575.1 Eubacteriales bacterium
TGATATTTAATTATTTTTGTATTAGTGTATACTTACTATGGGAGAAAAATTTAGGAGGTGCTTTATGTCAAATGTACATGAGTTAGGATATCTTAAAGAAAAGATTCAAGAATTGAAAGATCAAGGAGTTTATAGAGAACTACCAGTTTATGATGGGGCTAACGAAGCCGAGATCAATCTAAATGGTAAAATGGTTATCAACCTGTCTTCTAACAATTATCTTGGTTTTGCAAATCATCCAAAGTTGAAAGAAGCTGCAATTAAAGCTGTAGAGAAGTATGGAGTTGGATCTGGAGCAGTTAGAACAATAGTTGGTAATATGGATATTCATGAAGAACTTGAAAGAGTGCTTGCGGAGTTTAAAAGAGAAGAAGCAGTAATGCTGTTTCAATCGGGTTTTAACTGCAATGCAGGAGCTATTCAAGCGATTGTGGATAAAGGCGATTTAATTATATCTGATTCTTTAAATCATGCAAGTATCATTGATGGAGCTAGATTGGCTAAATCTGATAAAACAGTTTTTAAGCATAGTGATATAAAGGATTTAGAAAGAGTTCTAAAAGAAAAAAGAGATCAATATAATAATGTGCTGATTATAACAGATGGTGTTTTCAGTATGGACGGAGATGTTGCTAAACTACCTGAGATTGTAGATTTAGCTGAAAAATATAATTGCATGACATATGTAGACGACGCTCATGGTAGTGGAGTTTTAGGTGAAAGCGGACGTGGAACTGTAGATCATTTCGGATTGCACGGAAGGGTTGATTTCTCTATCGGAACTTTATCTAAGGCTTTAGGAGTAGTTGGAGGTTATGTTGCCGGAAGTAAAACTATGAAAGAATGGTTAAGTCATAGAGGAAGACCGATTCTTTTTAGTACATCTTTACCACCTGCGGCTGTTGGTGCGTTGATTGAAGCTGTAAAACTATTGATGAGCACTACTGAGTACACTGATAGATTATGGGATAATGCAAATTATTTTAAAGAAAAACTTGGCAAGTTAGGTTATAATACGGGACATAGTGAAACTCCGATTACACCTGTTATTATTGGAGATGAAGCTGAAACAATAGAATTTTCTAAAAAATTATTAGAGAATGGTGTTTTTGGATCTGCAATAGTATTTCCAACTGTTCCTAAAGGAACTGGACGTATTCGCTGTATGGTGACTGCAGGACATACTAAGGAACAATTAGACCGCGCTGTAGAGACATTTAAAAAAGTTGGAGAAGAAATGAAATTAATTTAGAAAAAAAGAGCTTTTTGCTCTTTTTTTTTACCCTTTAATTGTAAAATAATAGTATAATGGTATTAAGTACATAAGTTGAGGGTGATAAAATGGATAAGAAATATTGGATAGAGCAGTTAGAAAAAAATGAAATGGAAAATATGATGATTTTATCATGTTTGATCAATGATGAATTGACTAATCATTTAAATGACAGTGCAATTGAAAATACGCTCCTTGCAACATATGATTATGGGTTTGTTAAAAGAGGAAGATTTTATTCGGGAAATATTCAAGAGTCTATAGAATCTATCGCTAAATGGTTTCGGAAAAATAATATTGAAGTGGAAGCGACCTATGATAACATGGTTATGATTTTTAATGCTTTAGGAAAAAAATCTTATCCGAATAGATTTTATCTTATGAAGCATACTTGTAGTCAAGAGGAAAAAATTGATGGTGTACTGGATTATGAGTTTGTAAACCCACTTGTTGAATATAAAAAACTTCTTAGAGAAGGTATAAGTGATTTTTATAAACTTAGTAAAAATGGGATTAATAGATTATTCAATAGCGAAGATTTTATAAATGATATGGAAAAAGGAATTTATATATTCAAAAAAGAAAATGTGCCAATTGGATATATTATGATTAAATATCAAACTAATAATTTGGTTGAAATAGGTAATTTGTGGATAAAAAAAGAATATCGCCATAAAGGATATTCAAATGAGATTATTAAAAAAATTGTTGGAATCATTAAAGATATTGATAAATGCCTTATAGTAACAGTTAAAAATGACAATTATGGATTAATTCGTTTATTTGAAGATGAAAATTTTGAGTTGATTAAGATAATGTCTAAAGAAATACTAAAGTAGTCAAATTTGACTACTTTTTTGTTATAATGGGTTTATGGATAGAAGAAATGTTGATATACTTGAAAAATTGAATAAACTTTTTCCTGATGCAAAGCCTGAATTAAATTTTACAACACCATTTGAATTATTGATTGCAACAATTCTTTCAGCTCAGTGTACTGATATAAGAGTTAATATAATTACAGAAGTACTCTTTGATAAAGCTGATACTCCTGAAAAAATATTGGAGTTAGGTCAAAAAGAAATTCAGAATATCATTAAATCTTGCGGCATATATCGATTGAAGTCAAAATATATATTTAATGCAAGTAGAGATATTATTAATAAATTTGATTCTAAAATTCCTGAGACAGTTGATGATCTAATGAAATTGTCTGGTGTTGGAATAAAAACAGCTAATGTTGTAGTCAGCAATGCATTTGGAGTGCCTGCCATTGCAGTAGATACTCATGTTTTTCGAGTTTCCAACAGGTTAGGACTTGTAAATGCCGATAATGTTGAAGAGACTGAAAAACAACTTATGGAGAGTATTCCAAAAGAAAGATGGATAAAACTACATCATCAGTTGATATTTTTAGGAAGAAGAATATGCAAAGCAAGAAATCCACTTTGTGAAGAGTGCGTATTAAAGACAGAATGTAAGTATTACAATAAAACAGAATAGGAATGAAAAATTTTATGATTTTAAAAGCAATTATTTTAGGAATTATTGAAGGATTAACGGAATTTTTACCGATTTCATCAACTGGGCACTTAATTATAGCTAATGAGTACTTAGATTTTACTGGAGACTTTGCAAATTTATTTTCAATCGTCATTCAATCAGGGGCGATATTAGCGGTTATTATATTTTTTAGAGAAAAAATATTTCCTGAAAATCTTCAGAGAGAATCGTTGGTCAAATTTTATAGACTTTGGTCAAGAGTGATTGTAGGGATTATTCCTGCAGGAATCTTAGGAATTTTATTTGAGGATAAAATTGAAGCTCTATTATTTGCGCCAAAACCGGTTGCTGTTGCATTGATAGTCGGTGCTATCGGTATAATTATTGTCGAGAACAAAGTGATTTCACCCACTGTTGAGGATGAACTGGATATGTCTTATTTAGATGCCTTGATAGTAGGAGTATTTCAGACACTAGCTTTAATACCGGGAATGTCAAGATCAGCTTCAACTATTATCGGTGGAAGGATTAAAGGATTTTCTCGAAAAGTTGCTGCTGAATTTTCTTTTTTTCTCGCAATACCAACTTTGTTAGGAGCTAGTTTAGTTAAATTAATCAAAACTGATATTCAAATTACTGCTAATGAATATATTTTATTAGCTGTTGGAACTTTTGTATCGTTTATTGTTGCGTATTTTGTAATTGCCGCTTTCATGAATTATATTAAAAAGAGAGATTTCAAGGTATTTGCATACTATAGAATTGTTTTGGGAATTATTCTTTTAATTATTTTATAAGGAGACAAATAATGGCTAAAGTATCGCTACAGAAATGTGATGAATATAATATAAATACAGTTAAAAAGGTATTGGTGAAGAGCATTGAAGATTTAGGTGGTCTTGAAAAATATATATCACCTGGTGAAAAGGTGCTGCTTAAAGCAAATCTACTTATGAAGAAAACACCTGAAGAAGCAACTACTACCCATCCGATTTTTGTCAAAGCGTTGGCCGAAATTCTGTCTGAATTCGGAGCAGTGGTAATTGTCGGAGATAGCCCGGGTGGACCTTTCAATGAGAAAGCGTTAAGAGGGATTTATAAAAGTTGTGGATACGATATTATCCCTGATAAAGAAAAGAATATTAGTCTGAATTATAATACTAATCAAGTTACAATCCACAGAGATGACTTGTTTTTACTGAGAAGAATGGAAGTAATTGAAATTCTTGAAGAGGTTGATAAAGTTATTTCGGTATCAAAATTAAAAACGCATGGAATGACTGTGTACACAGGAGCTGTCAAAAATATGTTTGGAACTATTCCGGGTATTTTTAAGGCAGAATATCACCTCAAAATGTCTAAAATTGAAGATTTCACCAACATGCTTGTAGATGTTTGCCAAAATGCAAAACCCATTTTATCTTTTATGGATGCTATTGTTGGAATGGAGGGAGCAGGACCTTCTGCTGGAGAACCGATAAAAATTGGTGCGGTTTTAGCTTCAGATTCTCCTTATCATTTAGATGTTGTTGCAACTAAACTTGTAGGCATCAATCCTATAGAAGTACCGACGATCGAGAGATGTATCGAAAGAAGTATAATTGAAAAAAATTATTCAGATATTGAAATGAAAGGTCTATGTTTAACAGATTTCCCAAAGATGTCTATAAGAAAACCAAGGGTTGGAGGTGTCGCCCGTATAGATGATAAATTACCACCTTTTCTTTCAAAATTTATAATAAATTTAGTAAATGCCAAACCGATATTCGATTACGATAAATGTGTCAAGTGTGGTGATTGTGTAAGAGCGTGCCCGACAAATGCCATAGTTATTGATGATAAAGGACCGAAGGTCGATTATGATAAGTGTATAAGGTGTTTTTGTTGTCAGGAATTATGTCCACATAAAGCTGTCGAAATTCATAGAAATCCAATATTAGCACGATTACTTAAATTGTAATTGAATTATTCTAAAATCACATTATAATAATCAAGGGAGGAGGAGTGAAAATGGCTGTAGAAATAGTTTTGTATCAACCGGAAATACCTCCAAATACTGGGAACGTCGCTAGAACGTGTGCTTTAACGGGTACAAAGTTGCATTTGATAAGGCCGTTGGGTTTTTCAATTGATAGCAAGGCGGTTAAACGGGCAGGTCTTGATTATTGGCATTTGCTTGATTTAGAGGTTCATGATTCTTTGGATGAATTTCTTGAGAAATATGGAGATAAGAGAATTTTCTTATCAACAACAAAAGCAAATGATTATTATGATAAAATAGATTTCTCCGAGGATTGTTTTATTGTATTCGGTAGAGAAACGGGTGGATTACCAGATGAATTACATAATAGATATTCAGGGTCTAGATTTATCATACCAATGTTAAAACACGACGATGTTAGAAGTTTGAATTTATCAAATTCTGTTGCGATAGTATTATACGAGGCGTTAAGGCAACAAGGTTTTAATCAATTATTCTAAGGAGGAATTATGTCAAGCGTGAAATTATTTGAAATACTTGTCACTATGGTAGGTGGACTGGGTTTATTCTTGTATGGAATGAATATCATGTCTGATGGTTTGGAAAAAGCTGCCGGCGATAGGATGAAGCATTTTATTGAAGTATTAACCAAAAACAGAGTCATGGGAGTGATAGTCGGAGTAATAGTTACTGCCATTGTTCAAAGTTCAAGTGCTACTACTGTTATGGTTGTAGGATTTGTTAATGCGGGAATAATGAGTTTAACTCAATCAGTAGGAATTATAATGGGAGCGAATATTGGTACGACTGTAACAGCTCAGTTGGTGTCTATCAATTTAACGGCACTTGCACCTATAGCCATAGCAATAGGGGTTGGTGTAAAATACTTCGGTAAAAATGCTAAAATGAAAAAATATGCTGAAATATTATTGGGTTTTGGTATTTTATTTCTTGGTATGGATATCATGAAAGATGCAATGAAACCTTTAAGAGAAATACAGGAATTTAAAGATTTATTATTAAGCTTCGGTAGTGGTAGCATGCTTGATACGTCTATGGGGATATTTACAGGATTTGCAATTACTGCAATTGTCCAAAGTTCATCTGCAACCACAGGTATTTTAATTGCACTTGCCAGTACAGGACTTTTGCCGATAACATCTGCATTTCCAATATTACTTGGAACAAATATGGGTACGACTGTAACTGCGATGCTTTCAAGTTTAGGTGCAAGCAGAACTGCTAAAAGAGCTGCAATAATTCACTTTATGTTCAACTTGATTGGAACTGTAATATTTGGAATTTTCTTATCGAAGTTAACTATAAATTACGTTATTGGAGTATCTGATAATCCTGCAAGACAATTAGCTAATGCTCATACATTGTTCAATATTGCGAATACAATAATTCTATTGCCTTTCGCCGGTATTCTTGTGCACTTGTCAAATAAAATTTTACCTGTATCAGAGGAAGAAATGAAAGGTGTTGTGGGCATCAAATACCTTGATGAGAGGATTTTAGAGACTCCGTCAATAGCAATTATTCAAGTGTTGAAAGAAGTTCTTCACATGGGTAATATTGCTTTAGAGTCATATTCTGCTGCTATGGAATCGATACTAAAGCATGATGGTAAGAAAGCACATGAAACTTTCAAACTTGAAAAAACTATAAATATGATGGAGAAAACCATTACAAGTTATCTGATTAAATTGTCAAACAAAGAAATCTCTGTGCAACAAAGGGAAATAATTGATGGGTTGTTTAGTACAATCAACGATATCGAGAGAGTTGGAGATCATGCTGATAATATTGCGGAACTAGGTATATATAAAATTGAAAATAATCTTGTTTTTTCTGTAGAAGCCATAGATGAATTGGATCTTATGTCATCTAGAGTGTCTAAATCATACAAACAATCATTAAATGCTCTATATTCTGGGGATTATAATATAGCTAGAAGAGTTGTCGAAAGAGAAGGCGAAATAGATTTAATGGAAAGAAACTTCAGAAAAGAACATATTAAGAGATTAAATGATGGACTATGTTCGCCAGAGCCTGGAGTTGTGTTTTTAGATACTATCAGTAATTTGGAGAGAATAGGAGACCATGCATCAAATATTGCATTGGCTGTTTTAGATAGTACTAGGGAGTAGTAATTAAAAAGGAGGAATGGTAATGACAATTAAAATCATCACAGATAGCACTGCAGATATACCTAAATATTTAATTGATGAATTAAACATTGAAGTTGTTCCGTTGACTGTCAATTTTCCAGATAAATCTTATAAAGATGATGGTATAGAGCTTACTAATGACGAATTTTTCAAGAAATTAAAAGAATCATCAGAATTACCAACTACTTCACAGGTTAGTCCAGGAGAATTTGAAGTGGTTTTCAATAAATTTCTTAATGATTATGATGAAATTTTATGCATTGATATATCTTCAAATTTGAGTGGTACTTTTAATGCTGCTATTCAAGCGAAAAATATTATTGGAAGTGATAAAATTCATATAGTTGATTCAAGAATGGTTTCATTTGCCATAGGATTTGTCGTTGTTGAAGCTGCGAAGATGGCTAAAGAAAATCGTTCGATTGAAGAAATTGTAGAGTATGCACAAAATGGATATACTAGAATGAATAATATTTTTATTTTTGATACATTGGATTATTTGCTCAAAGGTGGAAGATTATCAAAAAAAGAAGCTTTCGTAGGAAGTTTATTAAATATAAAACCTATTCTTACTTTAGTAGATGGAGAATTAAAATCACTTCATAAAGTAAGGGGAGGAAAAAAAGCGGTTAAGTATGCAATTGGTCAAATAAAAGAGGATTGTTCAAAATACTCTATCAACAAAATTGCAATTTATAAAGGAGCAGATTCTGATATGTTTGATGAAATCAAGGAGATTCTTAATTCGGAATTTGAATTTGATGAAGTTATTGAATCAAAACTTGGGATTGTAGTTGGGACGCATGCTGGTCCTGGAGCATTGGCAATCAGTTATTTCAGAGAGGGGTAAGGAAAAAATGAATAAAAAAATTTATGATGTAGTAATTATCGGAGCAGGCCCTGCAGGTTTATCAGCCGGTATTTATGCTGCAAGAGCAAAGATGGATATTCTTATTTTGGAGAAAGAACGAACAGGTGGACAAATTGTTACGACTGAGGAAATTGCAAATTATCCTGGAGCTGTTGAAGATGAAACAGGACCTAGTCTAATTTCGAGAATGGTAAATCAAGTGAAGTCTTTTGGGGCTGAAATAGTGTCTGAAGGTATTACTTCTGTAGATTTCAGCAACAATATCAAGGTGATCAACGGAGAGAAAAATGTTTATAAAGCTAAAAGTGTTATAATTGCAACTGGTGCTAAACCGAGACTTTTAGGTGTGCCGGGAGAAAAAGAATTAACTGGCAGAGGTGTTTCATATTGCGCAACTTGTGATGGAGATTTCTTTACTGATTTAGAGATTTTCGCTATTGGTGGTGGGGACACAGCTTTAGAAGAAGCGATGTTTTTGACGAAATTCGCAAGAAAAGTTACAGTTGTTCATAGAAGAGATAAATTCAGAGCAGCTAAATCAATTGTTGAAAAGGCTTCTAAAAATGAGAAAATTGAATTCTTGATGAGTAAAGTAGTCAACGAAATCATCGGTGAAGGTGTTGTAGAAGGAATTGTATTTAAAGACACTGTAACAGAAGAATTGACAACTTACATGGCAGATGAAGAAGATATGACCTTTGGAGTATTTGTTTTTGTAGGTTATGTTCCACAAACAGAAGTATTCAAGGGACATGTTGAATTAGATGCAAGCGGGTATATACCGACTGATGATACGATGAGAACTAATGTACCTGGAGTTTATGCTGCTGGAGATATAAGACCAAAATCGTTAAGACAAGTAGTCACTGCAGTTTCCGATGGAGCGATTGCTGCTGTTGAGAGTGAAAAATATATTGAAGAAAATGCTTAAAAATTGTTAGTATTAAATATTTATGGGGTATTTACTGTCAAGTAGGGAATTTAACTATAGAATGATGATATTTTTATAGTAGTTTTATAAACAAATTTAATGTAATGTGTGATATCATAATATAGCACTTTACATATAATAGCGGGCATAGATAAAAAAAGCTCGTAATTAAAAGGAGGAAAAAATAATGAGTAAAAACACAATAAAACTATTTTTAGTTTTAGTACTAGTTCTAGCTATGGTGGCAGGTTGCTCAGCTAAAGTTGAAGAACCTGTTGTAGAAGAACCTGTTGTAGAGGAACCTGTTGTAGAAGAACCTGTTGTAGAAGAACCTGTTGTAGAGGAACCAGAAGAAGTTATGACTGTTGGTTTAATAACTGATATCGGTGGTATCGATGACAAGTCGTTCAATCAAGGGACTTGGGAAGGTATTTTAGAATTTGCTGAAGATTTCAATTTATCAGAAGAAGAGTATAAATATATTCAATCTGAATCAGATGCAGATTATTTACCAAACTTATCAACATTTGCTGACGAAGAAATGGATTTAATTGTTGCACCAGGATTTTTATTCTTTGATTCAATGACAGAAGTTGCTGAATTATATCCTGATCAAAAATTCTTGTTGATTGATAGTGTTGTAGATGCTAGCAATGTTGCAAGTGCGGTATTCGCTGAGCATGAAGGTTCATTCTTGGTTGGAGTAGCTGCTGCTCTTAAAGCTCAAGAGGCTGGACAAGATACAGTTGCTTTCTTAGGTGGTATGGACTTTGGTTTGATCCAAAAGTTTGAAGCTGGTTTTGAAGCTGGTGTTTGGGCTGTCGATCCTGACATGACTGTTTTAGTTGACTATGCTGGAGCATTCAATGATGCTCAAAAGGGACAAACTTTTGCATCTAAATTCTATGATCAAGGCGCATATATAATTTATCATGCTGCTGGTGGTACAGGTAACGGCGTTATTAAAGAAGCTAAAGACCGTGTACAAAACGGCGAAGATGTATGGGTTATAGGCGTTGATAAAGATCAATATGATGATGGTATTTATGAAGCAGATAAATCAGTTATTTTAACTTCTATGATGAAGAGAGTTGACGTTGCTGCATATACAGTATGTGAAAACGTATTAAATGAAGAATTTACAGGCGATATACTAGTATTTAATTTAGCTAATGGTGGCGTTAGTATTCCTGCTGAAAATCCTAATTTAAATGCTGAGTGGGAAACTGAAATTCAAGATTTTGCTGATCAAGTAATTGCTGGCGAAATCATAGTTCCTGAAGCACCTGTTAGAATATTAGAAGAAGACTAAAGTATACTAGCCGGGGTTACCCCGGCTTTTTTATTTACTTTATCTATATGAAGTACTTTCTTTTTATAAGTATTGTTAATATTAATTATATGAAAACATGATATAATTATTAGTAATTGTTGTACTTATTTTATAATTGGGGGAATTGTTGTGGATTATGTAATTGAGATGTTAAATATTACAAAAGATTTTCCTGGCATTCGAGCAAATGATGATGTAACTCTTCAGGTGAAAAAAGGAGAGATTCATGCATTGCTAGGTGAGAACGGTGCTGGAAAATCAACTTTGATGAGTATTTTATTTGGGCTATATAAGCCGAATAAAGGACAGATAAAAGTTAATGGTAAAGAAGTGAATATTGACAATCCACATGTTGCTAATGATTTGGGTATAGGCATGGTTCATCAACATTTTAAATTGGTTGAGAACTTTACAGTTACCGAAAATATCATTTTAGGTGATGAACCGAAGAAATCTTTTGGAAGAGTCGATATTGAAAAAGCTAGAAAAAGAGTTAAAGAAACATCAGAAAAATATGGATTAAGTGTAGACCCTGATTCAAAGATTGAAGATATTTCAGTTGGAATGCAACAAAGAGTTGAAATTTCAAAAATGCTTTATAGAGATGCTGAAATTTTGATTTTCGATGAACCGACAGCAGTGTTGACACCACAAGAAATTGATGACTTAATGAATATTATGAGAACGTTTGCAAAAGAAGGCAAATCTATTATTCTTATTACACATAAATTAAAAGAAATTAAAGCTGTAGCTGATACTTGTACAGTTCTGAGACGTGGTAAAATGATTGGATCTGTAAACGTGGCTGACGTCACAGAGAAAGATTTAGCTGAGATGATGGTTGGAAGAGAGGTTTTCTTCCAAGTAGATAAACCTGAAAGAAAACAAGGTAAAAAAATTGTAGAAATAAAAAAATTGAATGTAAAAGATAATAGAGGTTTAATGGCTGTCAACAATCTTTCGTTGGATATTCATGCCGGAGAAATTTTGGGACTTGCAGGAATTGATGGAAATGGACAAACAGAGTTAATCGAAGCATTGAGTGGTTTGAGAAAAATCGACTCAGGTAGTATTGCTTTAAATGATGAAGACATATCTAACCGTTCAATTAGAAAAATAACTGAGGCGGGTGTTGGGCATATTCCTCAGGATAGACATAAATATGGTTTAGTGCTTGATTTTAGATTAGATGAAAATCTTGTATTACAAACTTATTATAAAGAACCTAACTCAGTAAGAGGTATTCTTAAACACGATGAAATAACAAAAAAAGCTCAGCAAATTATAGATGAGTTTGATGTTAGAAGTGGACAAGGAGCGATGACTGTTGCTCGCAGCATGTCAGGAGGTAATCAACAGAAGGCGATCATAGGTAGAGAAATTGATCGAAGTCCTGATTTTCTTATTGCAGCTCAGCCAACTCGAGGTCTTGACGTTGGAGCTATTGAATATATTCATAGCAGATTAGTGGCAGAGAGAGAAAAAGAACGTGCAATTCTTATGATTTCTTTGGAATTGGATGAAATTCTTAATATATCTGATCGTATTGCAGTAATTTACGAAGGTGAAATAGTAGGAATTTTGGATCCTAAAAAAACAGATGAAAAAGAAATAGGTCTTATGATGTCTGGTTCAAAAAGAGTAGGTGTTGCAAATGAGTAAAATAAAAAAATTGTTGTTGGATGAAACAAAATATAAGATAACAGTTCCAATCATTGCGATTCTTCTGAGTTTTTTAATCGGTACCATTGTAATGCTATTGACAGGGATTAACCCTTTAGGAGCTTTTAAAGCTCTTGCTAGAACAATGACAGGAATTAATTTTGATAAATTGTTTACTGATAAGATGTTTAATGCGAGATATGTTGGTGAGTTTTTAACCACTGCATTGCCAATAACATTAACTGGATTATCTGTTGCTTTTGCTTTTAGAACTGGATTATTTAATATTGGAGCCGAGGGACAGTTGCTTGTAGGAGCTATGGCTGCTACTGTAACAAGCATAATGCTAGATTTACCTGCAATTATTCATTTACCTATAGTTATATTATCAGCTGCATTAGCTGGAGCATTGTGGGGATTCGTCCCGGGAATTTTAAAAGCGAAATATAATGTTCATGAAGTTGTTGTTACAATTATGATGAACTATACTGCGTTGCATATGACTAATTATTTATTAAAAAAACTGCCAGGAAGTTCTTTAATAAAAACTGTAAAGTCTAATCCAAGCGGAACGCTTCAAAGTGACTTTATTGCAAGTATTACTAATAATTCAAGATTGCATTGGGGTATAATAGTAGTTGGTTTGTCAATTCTTGTGTTTTGGTACATAATAGAAAAAACGTCTTTTGGATTTGAGTTGAGATCGGTTGGATTCAATCCGGACGCATCGAAATATGCTGGAATGAAAGTTACTAGAAATGTAATGTTTTCAATGATGATAGCTGGTGCGTTTGCTGGACTGGCGGGAGCGATGTTATCAATTGGAACATTTGATTATGGACGTATTTTAGTTGGTTTTGAAAACTATGGCTTTGATGGAATCGCTGTTGCCTTATTGGGTGGTAATGTTGCGATAGGTGTATTGCTAAGTGGACTGCTATTCGGTGGTCTTAAGAGTGCACAGCCGTTAATGCAAGCTAATGGCGTACCTTTAGAAATTGCCAAGATTATTTCTTCATTGATAGTATTATTTGTAGCAATGAAGTATGGTTTTGAGATGTGGCTTAGAACATATGCGAAAAAGCAGGAAGAGGAGGGGAAATAAATGAATACATTATTTTCAATGTTATCTCTAACTTTAATATTTTCGACTCCGATAATAATTACTGCTTTAGGTGGACTTTTTAGTGAGCGTAGTGGTGTAGTAAATATTGCACTTGAAGGGTTGATGATGATTGGTGCGTTTTCAGCAGCGACGGCTACGGTTTTATTAGAGCCGGTAACAGGGGCTGCGCCTTGGCTGGGTTTATTGATTGGTATGTTTTTTGGAGCTTTGGTAGCGCTGATTCATGCTTATGTAAGTATTAACTTAAGAGCGAATCAGGTTATCTCAGGAACTGCGATTAACTTGCTGGCTATTGGTTTAACTATTTACTTTGCTCAGATTATTTTCAATCAGCAAAGGACTGATTCATTTATAAGAGGTTTTGTAAAGACTACTTATCCTGGATTAGCAAAGATTCCAGTGATTGGACCAATATTTTTTTCAAATATGTATGCAACAGCATATATCGCACTCGCTTTAGTTGTAGTAGTTTGGTTTGTAGTGTATAAAACAACTTTTGGTTTAAGATTAAGAGCTTCTGGAGAACATCCTCAAGCTGTAGATAGTATGGGTGTCAGTGTAAAGAAAATGAGATATTATGGGGTTGTTCTTTCTGGTGTATTAGCAGGACTTGGAGGGTCAATCATGGTTCTGACACAGGATACTCAGTATACAATGGCAACAATTCACGGTACTGGTTTCATTGCCTTGGCATCGTTGATTTTTGGTAAATGGAATCCATGGGGTGTTTTAGGAGCGGGATTATTCTTTGGTTTTTCTCAAGTGTTTGGAATATATTCAGGAGACTTTGCAATACTCTCTAAATTTCCAGATGAATTTTTCTATGCATTACCATATGTATTAACAATAATTGCACTGGTTGTCTTTAGTGGTAAATCTGTTGGACCTAAGGCGGTTGGTGAACCATACGATGTTTCGAAACGATAAGGAATGGCATTAGCCATTCCTTTTGTGTGTGTGTGTGTGAAAACTTCACAAAGAAACTACCTTGTTTCAATATTAATCCATAGATTCTTGCGATTGTTTATGATAATGATACAAATAGAGTATGAATTAAAAGTTTTATTCTAACTATTTTCTCGAATGAGATATAATATTTGAGGAAAAAGGAGGAAGTTACATTATGAATAACAATCAAAATGCAATAACGGATATTAACCAATTACCATTATACAAGACGATTATTCTTGGTATTCAGCACACTTTTACCATGTTTGGGGCAACTGTTCTGGTTCCTATTATTACGGGGTTGGATATTTCAGTTGCTCTTTTTATGGCAGGACTTGGGACATTGATTTTTCATTTGATTACGAAAGGTAAAGTTCCAGCGTTTTTAGGTTCATCTTTTGCTTACATAGCTCCAATTTTATTAGTGGCATCAACTTCAGGAATGGCTTATGCTCAGGGGGGTATTGTTGTCGCAGGTCTTATATACATAGCATTATCACTTTTAATTAATATTTATGGTACTGAGAAGATAATTAAATTCTTTCCACCTGTTGTAACTGGACCGATTATTATTGTCATAGGATTGAAACTCGCTCCTGTTGCCATTGATATGGCGTCGACAAATTGGATGCTAGCTGTAGTAACGTTCTCGATAGTTACAATTGTCAGTGTTTTAGGAAAAGGCTTTATTAAAGTAATTCCCGTAATCATCGGATTGATCTGCGGGTATATTTTAGCGGTTTCAACAGGCAATGTAGATTTTACACCAATTAAAGAAGCGACATTTGTCGGGATACCAAATTTTACTTTAGCCAAGTTTAATATTGAATCGATTCTAATCGTCGCTCCCGTTGCGATTGCAACAATGGTTGAACATGTTGGAGATGTAGTAGCTATTGGCGCCACCGTGGAAAAAGATTTATTAAAAGATCCTGGTCTAAGTAGAACCTTGATCGGTGATGGTATTGCAACATCTATTTCAGCGATGTTTGGCGGACCGGCAAATACAACGTATTCTGAAAATACTGGTGTACTCGCATTGACGCGTGCTTGGGATCCGAGAATAATGCAGATAGCTGCAGTCTTTGCTATCGGATTGGGTTTCAGCCCGAAATTAGGTGCATTGATCAGCACGATTCCTACTGCGGTTATTGGAGGAATTTCAATAATTCTATTTGGTATGATAGCTTCTATCGGGATAAGGTCATTGATTGAAAATCAAGTTGATTTCAATAAAGCTCGAAATTTAATAATTTCAGCCGTAATTATGGTTCTAGGTTTGGGTGGAGCTGTTTTTCCAATAAATATCGGTACTTTCAATATGGAAATCGCTGGGATGGCATTAGCTGCAATTGTCGGTATTTTATTAAATATTGTTTTGCCTGAATAATGTACAATCATTTTTATATTGCATTATCTTTTGAGGCATACTATAATGAGTTGTAATAAAATAAACTGAATAACAAACGTCTAAGGTGTCTGTGAAAAGAATAATAGGGAATGAGGTAAAAGCCTCAGCAGCCACCGTTACTGTGAATAGTGATGAAATCTTAATACCACTGGGAAACTGGGAAGGTAAGAGAGTAAAATGAACTATGAGCCAGGAAACCTGCCTTGGATATGTAATCAGCTTCGGTGAGAAGCCATAGATTGAAATTTATAGTAAATTTGATTTAAGCTGATACTTTTTGTGTCAGTTTTTTTATTGCAAAAATATTTGAAATTTGGAGGAAATATATTATGAAAAGAACAAATACGAAGATTATCACTTTGTTTTTAGTAGTACTTACTATGTTGATTTTTATGACGGGATGTGTACAAGAGACTGTTGAAGCTACAGTAGAAAATGAACAGATTTTGAATGAGCAGGATGAATCAGCTATTGTAAAAGAATCTCTAATAGTTGAAGAGACGGATACAATACTTACTTTTAAGGATGTAGGTGGAGAGCTAATTACAGTAAAGAAAAATCCTAGTAGGGTAATTTCACTATATAATTCATATTTAGATTCATGGTATATGAGTGGTGGAGAAGCAGTTGGCAGAGTAAGTGGAACTACTGGTGTTCCTGAAGAAGCAATGGATATTGAGACAGTGGGTAAATGGAGTCAACCGAATATCGAAGCGATACTTGCTCTTGATCCTGATATGGTAATAATGAGAGCTACAATTTCAAAACAAAGAGCTATTGAAGATCAATTAAAAGCAAATGATATCGATACTTGCTATGTCGATTACACTACTTTTGATGAATTCCTACAAGTAGTCGAAGTATTTGCCCATATAACAGGGGATGCATCGGTATTTGAAGAAACGATTAAACCTATGATAAACAATATGGATAAGTTGAAGGAGAAAGTTGCTGATATCGAAGGACCTGAAGCTTTGGTATTGTTTTCTACATCAAAATCTTTATCGATTGAAAATGAAGAGGGAACAACTGGTGCAATTGTCAACGAGTTGGGTGGAAATAATATTGTCAAAGAAAACGTTGCTGAGGGAAAAACAAGAATTGATTTCAGCTTAGAAACTATCGTAGAAAGAAATCCTGAAATTATTTTGATCAAGACAATGGGAAATATTGATGATTGCAAAAACACTCTTGAAGTAAATGCTATGTCGAATGAGGCGTGGAATGAAATAGATGCAGTCAAAGATGGAAATATACATTATCTCGATAAAAACCTTTTTATGTATAAGCCTAATAAAAGATATTTCGAAGCATATTTAACTATGGCTAAATTGTTGTATCCTAATGAGAATTTCAGTGAATTCGATAGCGAAGTGGCAAATTAGTTGAGGGGAAGATATCTTTGATTATTATGAATAATTTGCGTGAGAGAAAAACATATAGAGTTAGCGTAATAATTCTATTAATAATTTTATGTTTTTTGGCATTAATCGTAGCAACAACATTCGGTACTTATAAATTATCGTTTATCGAGGTAGTAAAAGCGATATTTTATGAAAGAGAAGGAATGAATAGAGCGATTATATGGTCGATTAGATTTTCGAGAAATATTGTTGCGGGATTAGTTGGTATGTGTTTGGCGTTATCAGGAGCAATTTTGCAAGGGGTTATGAAAAACCCTCTTGCTTCCCCCAATATAATAGGAGTATCTGCTGGAGCGGGTCTTGCAGCTATAAGTATTATGATATTATTTCCTCACCTTACCTATCTTGTTACACCTATGTCGTTTATAGGAGCTCTTTTAGCGACTATGACCATATATATTCTTTCGTGGAAAGATGGAATATCACCCTTGAGAGTAATTCTATCTGGAATAGCCATATCATCGTTTATAGGTGCAGGAATCAACACGTTGTTGATTTTTTTCCCGGATAGAGTTTACGGTGTTGTTGATTTTATGGTCGGGGGATTGAGTGCAGTTGGTTTTAAACAAGCAAACCTTATTTGGCCTTATGCAATTATAGGATTGATCAGTTCAATTATAATTGCCAAGAAGTTAAATATTCTACAGCTTGGCGACGATGTTGCAAAGAGTCTAGGGGTAAATCTGGAGTTGACAAGATTTATTTTAATTGCTTTGGCTTCACTGTTAGCGGCAAGTGCAGTTAGCATTGTCGGGCTTTTAGGATTTGTCGGACTTATAGTGCCTCATATTGCAAGAATGATAATTGGTTCAGATTATAGATATCTACTTCCAGCAAGCGCGCTATTGGGAGCATTGATTTTAATTCTATGTGATACGATTGCGAGAACGATTTTAAGTCCTATAGAATTGCCGGTGGGAATAATAATGGCTGCAATAGGTGGACCATTTTTCCTTTACTTGCTTAGAAACGGGATAAAAGGCAGGACTAATTGAGTATGAAAAATATTTTAGAAACCCAAAAATTGAATTTAGGATATTCGGATACAGAAATTTTAAATAATATCAATTTGCAAGTGAAAAGAGGAAGTGTCACAACGATTATCGGAGTAAACGGGAGTGGAAAATCGACACTTATTAAAGCTTTATCACGTACATTGACGCCTAAAAACGGCAACGTTATTTTAGATGGCAAGAATATTAGAAAAATGAAAAACAAAGATATTGCAAAATTATTGTCTATATTACCACAGATTCATTCAGCCCCTGAGGATTTTACAGTTTATGATTTGGTTTCATACGGGAGGCATCCATATCTTCGTTTTTCTCAAAGATTAACCGACGATGATAAAGAGATAATCAACTGGGCACTGGAATCAAGTAAAATGAAAAGTCTGCAAAATCGATATGTATCCACTTTATCTGGAGGAGAGAGACAAAGGGCATGGTTTGCAATGTGTCTTGCGCAGCAACCAGATGTTTTGCTGCTGGATGAACCAACAACATTTCTAGATATTTCACATCAGTTTGAAGTGCTTGAATTGGTCAAAGAACTCAATGAAAAACACGGTATTACCATTGTTATGGTTTTACATGATATAAATCAAGCTGTGAGGTATTCAAAAGAAATAATTGTAATAAAGAACGGTGATATTTATCAAAGGGGAAATCCAAAGAAAATTATCACATTGGAATTGTTAAAAGATGTATTCGGTATAGGTGGACGAATTGTAAGTGATGAAAATTACGACTATTCAGTATTCATACCAGAATATACATATTGATATATTCAAGAAAGGACTTTAGCATATGTCGGGAATTATTATTGCTGGAACAAATAGTGGAGTAGGCAAAACAACAATCAGCATGGGCTTGATGGCGGCATTTAGGAAAAAAGGTTATGAAGTATATCCATATAAAGTGGGACCCGATTATATCGATACCGGTTTTCACAGTTTCATATCAAAAAATCCATCTTATAATTTAGATGCTTATCTGCTTGGTGAAGAAAAAGTCAAATATGAGTACTCAAAGAGAAAATCAGATGTTGATTCTATTAAAATCATCGAAGGAGTCATGGGTTTATACGATGGATTTGGAGTGATCGATACGATTTCAAGTACTGCACATGTATCCAAGATATTGAATGTTCCTGTGATATTGGTAATCGACGGAGCTGCGGTGGCTACAAGCGCTGCGGCGGAAGTGTTGGGATTTGAAATGTTCGACCAAGATGTTGATATTGCCGGGGTTATTGTAAATCGCGTTTCTGGTGAGGCTCATTATGAGATGATAAAAAAGGCTATAGAACACTACACAAACATAAGTTGTTTGGGATATTTATCTAAAAACAACAATATTTCTTTAAACAGTCGCCATCTCGGGTTGATTCCTGCCGATGAAGTTGAAACTCTCAGTAAAAAAATCGATGAACTGGCCAATATAATTTCTGAGACGATAGATTTAGAAGAAATCGCAGTCATCGCTGACTCGACAAAGGATGAGGAAGTAAAAACACCTGATGATTTATCAGATTTCATAGATAAATATAAGCCATATTTTTCAGGTAAACGTATCGCCGTAGCGAAATCTAAAGCATTTTCTTTTTATTACCAATCAAACATCGATATTTTAAAAGAGCTTGGAATTGAACTTGTCGATGTAAATCCTAATATTGATAGTGGATTACCGAAAGATATTCATGCTATTTACTTAGGAGGAGGTTTTCCGGAAGTATTTGCAAAAGAACTCTCAGAAAACGTTGAATTCAGATCGGATTTAAAAGAAAGACTGGATAGAGGACTGATAGGTTATGCGGAATGCGGAGGACTTATGTATCTTACTGAGAGTATTACAACTATTGATGGTAAAAAGTATGCGATGAGTGAATTCATTAAAGGACATACCGTAATGCAAAAAAGACTTCAAAGGTTTGGATATGTAAATGTGAAATATGATGAATTGGAATTTCCAGCTCATGAATTTCATCATTCCAAATTGATCGATATTGGAGAAGAAAAGAGAGTATACAAGGTAGAAAAAATTAGAGATGGAAAACTGTTGAAAGAATGGATATGTGGAATAAATAAAAAAAATACTCTTGCTACATATGATCATGTACTATTTTTGTCTAACCTGGAGCTGATAAGGAAGGTATTTGTAAAATGAGTTATTTAAACAATCCTATGGGAATAGAAAATAAAAGTTTTGAAATTATTGAAAAAGAGCTTAAAGAGATAAAGGATTACGATTTTGATGAAAATCAAATGAAAATTGTAAAGAGAGTTATTCATACAACTGCTGATTTTGGTTTGGCGGACCAGATTGTATTTAAAGGCGGAGCCGTGGATAAAAGTCTTAAGACTCTAGAAAAAGGATGTAAAATCTACGTGGATACAAAAATGATTGCAGCTGGTGTAAACAAAAAGAAGCTTAGACAATTCGGTTGTGAACTTGTGAATTTCGTTTCTGATGAAGATGTAGCCATAGAAGCAAAACAAAGAGGCGTTACGAGATCTACAGTTTCAATGGAAAAAGCATGCAAATGCGATGAGATAAGAGGATTTGTCATTGGAAATGCACCTACTGCTCTATTTAAATTGATTGAATTGGTAAAAGAAAACAAAGTGAAGCCGGATTTCATTTTCGGTGTTCCTGTCGGGTTTGTAGGAGCAAAAGAATCAAAGGAATTGCTTCTAGAAATAGATACTCCATCGATTTCTATCCAAGGGAGAAAAGGTGGATCGACCATAAGTGTTGCGATATTAAATGCTCTTTTTTATATCTTGAATAATGAAAGGTAAAGTAAATGGAGAAGTATATTTATAAAGATAATAAAAAACTTAGATATGGTTATACAACCGGCTCATGCGCATCTGCTGCAACAAAGGCTGCCGCTTGGATGCTTTTAAAAAAAGAATCATTACATTCGGTCAATTTAATGACACCGAAGGGTTGGTTATTGACTTTGGATGTTGAAGATATAAATGTTTCGAAGAACAGAGTGATTTGTGCAATAAGAAAAGATGCAGGAGACGACCCTGATGTTACAGATAATCTCAAGATTTATGCTGAAGTCTCACTGATTTCTAAAGGAATAAATATTTCAGGCGGAGAAGGAATCGGCACAGCAACTAAACCAGGATTACAAATTGAAGTGGGGAAATCGGCGATAAATCCTGTGCCATTAGAAATGATTAGAGAAAATGTTTTAATGATTGCTGATGAATTCAATTATAGCGGGGGTTTTGATATAGAGATTTCAGCTCCCGGTGGAGAAGAGATTGCTAAAAAGACTTTTAATGAAAAACTCGGTATAATTGACGGCATTTCAATACTTGGAACAAGTGGAATCGTCGAACCGATGAGTGAAAAAGCTTTAATTTCTTCCATCCTTCTTGAAATGAATATCCTCAATGAAAATGGAGTAAATCAGTTTATTCTTTGCCCGGGTAATTTTGGATGGCGGTTTGCTGAGGAAGAACTGAAATTAAATATGAACTACGGAGTTAAAATCAGCAATTTTATCGGAGATTCATTCGACAGTGCCAAGGCAAAGGGGATAAAACGTGTTCTATTTGTATCCCATTTAGGGAAAGGTGTCAAAGTTGCTGGAGGAATTATGAATACCCACAGTCGAAACGGCGATTGTAGAATGGAGATCATTGCAAGCCATTCTGTAAGATGCGGAGCTTCTTGTGAGCTGTTGGGTGATGTTTTAGACGCGGTAAGTACTGATGCGGCAGTGGAAATTCTATATGATAATAAAATTTGTGATTGCGTTTTAGACAGAATCGCCAATGAAGTCGAAGAAAAACTTAAGCGGAGAGTCTATTCGGAAATTGAAATAGGAGTAGTGCTGTTTAGTTTTAAAAAAGGATTTTTGACAATGACTGAAAATGCAAAGGCGATGATTGGGGAGTTTAAATGATGTCAAAAGTATATGTAATCGGCATGGGTGTTTCAA
>DAOUQP010000065.1 GCA_030625575.1 Eubacteriales bacterium
CGGTTGTCGGCTAGGACTTATTCCGCTAAATGCTATTCATGCATATGGGGATGCAAAATGCCTGTAGAGATTATTGTCGACAATTGGAATCCTAGAGAGAAAAAATACAGGTTCGAGACTTTCTGCTATGGACCATTATCATGTGAATTGTATAAGGCGGGTCCTGTGCGGAAGGTTGAAGGTAGAAATGGAGTTATATACGAAGAGGAAGATTGGGTAGATGAAGAAGCGACAAAACATAGAGAACTTGATGAATGAATTGAGGTAAAACATTGAAGAGTAAAATAATTAATCTAATAAAAAATTTCACATATATATTAACAGCAAATTTAATTTCACTCCTTATTGCGACTCTGATAGTGTTGATTGTACCTAAGTTAATTGGTGTAGAAGACTATGGCTATTGGCAGGTGTATTTATTTTATGTATCCTATGTGGTATTTATGCATTTTGGTTGGAGCGATGGGATATATTTGAGATATGGCGGCAAACAATATAAAGAGCTTGATAAAAGATTGTTTTTTTTCTCAATTTTATATACTTATCTTTTCTCAGGTAATAATGGCTATGATTATTTCAATTATGGCAGTGCTTTTTCTTGCTGATAAAAATAGAATATTTATTCTTCAAATGACAGCTTTATCTTTGGTGTTGGCGAATGCGAGATACATGCTTTTATATACTTTGCAAGCTACTAATAGAGTAAAAGAATATGCTAAGATAACGACGATAGGAAGAATAGTTTATTTTATATTAGTCGTGTCGTTATTATTTTTTGGTGTCAGAGAATATAAAATAATGATTTTTGCTGATTTAATCGGTAGATTTATTTCTTTGGCGTATGCCATGTATTTCTGTAAAGATATTGTCTTTCGAAAAGTTTCAACATTTTATTTGGATTTCAAGGAAGCGAAAGAAAACATCAGCGTCGGAATCAAACTATTGTTTTCAAATATGGCAAGTATATTAATAATTGGAACAGTAAGGTTTGGAATAGAGCGATCTTGGGACGTATCGACATTTGGTAAAATCTCTCTTGCTTTAACTGCTTCAAATTCTATGATGCTATTTATAAATGCCGTTGGAATTGTTGTGTTTCCAATTTTAAAAAGAACTGATGAAAAAAAATTACCTCGTATATTTACTACGATGAGAGATTTTTTAATGGCATTGTTATTTGGTGCGTTGATAATCTATTATCCACTTAAAACTGTTTTATCAATGTGGTTACCACAGTATGCAAGCGGTTTGATGTACATGGCATTGCTATTTCCGATATTTGTATATGAAGGTAAAATGGCACTACTGATAAACACCTATTTTAAAACTTTTAGAAAAGAAAAACTAATGATGAGAATCAATTTAATATCTTTGATTTTAAGTTTATTCATCACATTCATCACAACGATTTTATTCAAGAGTTTAGATATTGCGATATTATCAATAGTTGTTCTATTAGCATTTAGATCTATATTAGCAGAAATCTTTTTATCAAAACTGTTATCAATTTCCGTGTATAAAGATATAATACTTGAATTGATGATGACATTAATATTTATATTAACAGGATGGTTTATAAATTCGTGGTACACAGTTTTAATTTATGGAATCGTTTATTTAATATATTTAGCTATAAAGAGAAAAGACATTGATAATTCGATTAAAAATATTAAAGTATTAATGGAAGCTTAGGACATTATCATAAATGAATCATATATTTGTCGTGTTGTCCTTGACATTTGAAAATTAGTTGATATAATTTAGTTAAACGTTTACCTTGGAGATGGATATGAAAATCACGATTAAAACAATAGCAAAATTAGCTGGAGTATCTATAGCTACAGTATCGAAAGTAGTTAATGGAAAAGATCAGAATATAACTGAAGGTACTAGAAATAGAGTACTGAAGGTGATAAAGGAAAACAACTATGTGCCTAACAGGATAGCGAGTTCTATGGTAACAAAGAAAACAAAGACACTAGGACTTGTAATTCCGGATATAGCCAATCCATTCTTTCCGGAGATTGCTAGAGGTGTAGAAGATAAAGCAAAAGATAAAGGATACAATGTTATCCTGTGTAATACAGATAACGATATAGAAAAAGAAGAAGGATACATAGAAATGCTTCAGGAAAAGATGGTAGATGGGATTATATTTACATCTTCAAGTAGAAGGAAAAATGTAAGTCAGTCTTTATTGAAATTACATATACCGGTAATAACCGTGGATAGAAATATTGAGGGATTAAAAACTCAAGGATTAGTAAGAGTCGATAATGAAATTGGGGCATATGATGCTGTGAAGTATATGATAGATAGAGGTTACAAAAAAATATTACATATTACTGGTCCTATCGCCAGTAGACCGACAAGAGAAAGACTTAAAGGATATAAAAGAGCCCTAGAGAGCAATAATATTGCATATGATGAAAAACTAGTGTTTGAAGGTAGTTTTTCAAGCGATTGGGGTTATGAGTGTATTGATAAGATTATTTCAAATGATATTGAATTCGACGGAATATTTTGTGGAAATGATTTAATCGCAATGGGAGTAATAAAAGAATTGAAAAATCATAAACTTAAAGTTCCGGATGATATAGGTGTAGTGGGATTTGATGATATATATTTGGCGGTTATGATAGAGCCTGAACTCACTACTGTAAGACAGCCTACTTATGAAATGGGATATAAGGCAGCTGAGTTGCTGATAAACACATTAGAAGAAAAAGAGATTGATCAAAATGACTATATGTTAAAAACTACATTGATAATAAGAAATTCTACAAAATAACTTTTTTTGCCCATTTAGGTAAACGTTTAACCAAATGGATGAAACATGGAATTTAGAGGAGGACAAATGAAGAAGACATTAAAAATAATAGCTCCATGTGGGATATTAGGATATGGATATCCAATAGAATCATTTATGAATGGTATAAACGAAAAACCTGATGCAATTATTGTAGATGCTGGATCAACTGATGCTGGACCTCATAAATTGGGAGCAGGTGTAAGTATAGTGAGTAGATTAGCGGTAAAAAAAGATCTTTTGCCGATGATTGTAGAGGGAAAAAAATTAGGTATACCAGTAATTATTGGTTCAGCAGGTGGAACGGGTACAAAAGGCCAAGTTTTATGGACTCTAGAAATAATAAACGAAATATTGAAGGAAAAGAATATCCAAGTAAAAATCGCAATTATTTATTCTGATTTTGAAAAGGAATATATAAAAGAGAAATTATTGGATAAGAAAATTGAACCTTTAACGGAGAATATCAAGCAATTAACGATTAAGGACATTGATGATACCACGGCGATTGTAGCGCAGATGGGACATGAGCCTATAGTTGAAGCGTTGAAGGAAAACCCGGATATCATATTATGCGGTAGAGCATATGATCCAGCTCCATTTGCCGGAATGTGCATATATAAGGGGTTTGATGAGGGGTTGGCATATCATTTAGGGAAAATACTCGAGTGTGGGGCTTTATGTGCTGAACCTGGTACTACTAAAGATTGTATATTAGGGACAATAACCGAGGATTCTGTAATTGTTAAGCCTTTGTCTAGCAATAGAAAATGCTTAGAAACAAGTGTAGCGGCACACACGTTTTATGAAAAAGATCATCCGTTTATATTAAAAGGACCTGGAACCATATTGAATTTGGAAAATAGTAGATTCGATCAAACTTCAGAGAATGCGGTTGAGATTAAAAACAGTAAAATCGCTCATACTGATAAGTACTATATCAAGCTTGAAGGGGCAAAAAAAGTTGGATACAAGACATTTGTAGTAGCGGGTGTTAGAGATCCCATGATGATAGAAAGATTAACAGAAATTGAAAAAGAATCTGAGAAACAAGTAAGAGAACATTACCATGAAATTCCGGCTGAGGATTATCAAATCAATTTTATCAATTATGGAATGGATGGTGTGCTTGGTGATTGTGAATTTGAAAAATTCAAAGGTCATGAAGTAGGTGTCATGTTTGAGGTTTGTGCTAATAGCCAAGAAGTTGCAAATACAATTTGTGCTTCTTTAAGATCTACAATGCTTCATTTTGGATATGATGGTCGAAAATCAACAGCAGGTAATCTAGCTTTTCCTCAAGCACCAAGCGATGTGGAATTTGGAGCTGTGTATGAGTTTTCAATATATCACCTTATGGAAGTGGAAAATGGACTTACTCCTTTTAAAATTGAATATTTACAGGGAGGCAAAAATGAGTAAATTATATGAAATAGCTAAAATTTTAAGAAGTAAGAATTCAGGACCTTTTGAATTGACGTTTGACATCATATTTGCCACAGAAGAAGAATATAAAAGAGTAAAAGAATCAGGAATAATCAATGAAGATAAAATCGCAGAAATTTATAATATTTCTAAATCGGATATTGCTGATATCGTATTTTTCAATCCGGCAAACGGTATAAAAATAACCATTTATAGAAGAATATCTTCAGGAACAATAGGAGATAGGGATGTTTATGGTGCACAGCAACATGCTCCACTTATGAACTTAGAAATTTGATGAGGGGTTATAAGATGAAAAAAATATTGGTAGTTGGAAGTATGAATGTAGATTTAGTAGTTGAAGCTGATAAAAAACCTAAAGTCGGAGAAACGATTTTTGGTAATAATTTTCAAACTTTTCAAGGTGGTAAAGGGGCTAATCAATGTGTAGCTGCAGCTAAACTAGACGCCGATTGTCAAATGCTTGGTTCTGTCGGTAATGATAGTTTTGGAGTAGAAGTTCTAGAAAACTTAGAGAAAAACAATATAAATATAAAGCATATCAATAAAGTGAGTAATCAATCGACTGGAATAGCAATTATTGAAGTTGTTCAAAATGATAATTCTATAATAGTAATACCTGGGGCTAATAGCAAAACTGATATCAAATATATCGAAAAGTATAAAAGTCAACTGCTTGAGAGCGATATAGTAATATTGCAATTGGAAATTCCGCTTGAAACGGTAGAATGGATAGTTGGATTTTTATATAAAAACGATAAAAAAGTTATTTTAAATCCTGCGCCAGCAATAAAGCTATCAAAAGAAATATTAGATAAAATAACGTATATAACTCCTAATGAGCATGAATGCGGTATTGTATTCGGAAGTGACAAGACGGCTGAAGATCACATGAGAGAATATCCTAATAAATTGATAATTACAGAAGGTGAAAAGGGAGTAAAATATTTCGACGGAAAAGATATTTTAAGAATTCCATCTATGAGAGTAGATGTTGTTGATACTACAGGGGCGGGGGATACGTTTAATGGTGCTTTTGCAATTTTTGCATTAGAGTATTCACTTGAAGAGGCTCTTCGTAGGGCGTGCATAGCAGGTGCTTTGTCTGTGACAAAACTGGGTGCACAACAGGGAATGCCAACACTTGAAGAAGTGAATATGTTTATTTAAATGGAGGGCGCTGTATGTCGGAGATTAAAGTGACTCAAAAAAAAGTTTTTTTTAAGAAATTGAAGTGGGATAAGCATTATTGGAAAAACAATTGGATATTATATTTGTTATTACTCCCAACTTTGATATTTTTTGCGACGTTTCATATAATGCCAATCCTTAAAATGAGATTAGCATTTGAAGATTTTAGGATAATTGGTGCTAATGAATGGGTAGGGCTTAAGTATTTTAAAATGTTGTTTGCTTCACCTGCTTTTCTAAGTGTTTTAAAGAATACAGCCATTATCAGTACGATGAAATTAGTTTTATTAATGCCTGTTCCAATATTGCTGTCGTTAATACTAAATGAACTTAAAACTGGAAAGTACAGAAAATATGTTCAATCAGTAATATATTTACCGCATTTTTTATCTTGGGTAGTTATTGCAGGTATTTGGATTAGCTTATTATCATTTAATGGAGGAGTAAATCAAATGATGGGATTTTTCAATATGCCATCTATTGATTATATGACCAGTAAAACTCATATAAGATGGATATTGTTATTCTCTGAAATGTGGCGAAGCGCAGGTTGGGATTCAATAATATATATAGCGGCGCTTATGAAAATCAATCCTGCTTTATATGAAGCGGCGAGAATAGATGGAGCTACTAAATTACAACAAATAAAATTCATTACTTTACCTGAACTAATACCAACGATTATTACTGTGTTTATTTTGAATTTAGGATTTTTTATGAGTGCGGGGTTCGACCAAGTATTCAACTTGATGAATGATTCTGTTATTAGCGTTATTGATATTTTAGATACATATGTATATAGAATTGGTTTGGTTGGTGGACAATATTCGTTTTCAATAGCCGCAAGTTTATTTAAAGGCGTTATTGGAATTGTACTTATATTCAGTACTCATTATGTAGCAAAAAGAATTTCTGGAAAGGGGTTGTGGTAAGTATATGGATAAAGATAAAACTTTTTATATTGTGATATGCGTTGCACTATTTATAATGACTCTTACCATGATAATTCCAATATTGAATATTGTCGCAATATCTTTTTCTAGCCCGGAAAAGCTATCTGAAGTCACGGGGTTGACGGTTCTACCTAAAGGTTTTTCAATAATCAACTATAAAGTTTTATTGTCAAATCCTAAGATATTGAAGAGTTTATTTAATGCGGTGTTTATAACAGTTGTTGCAACGACAATCAATCTTCTTTTAACATCTATAGCAGCCTATGTCCTTACAAGACCAAAGCTTAAAGGCAAAAGAATTTTTATGGGGATAATGATTTTAGTTATGGTTATGGAACCTGGAATAGTACCTGAATATTTGGTTATGAAGCAAATTGGTTTGATCGGTAGTTATTGGTCCGTAATACTATATAAAGCAGTTAATGTTTATTACCTAATTATATTGATGCGTTTCTTTGAAGATGTTCCACAGTCTTTAGTAGAAGCGGCGGAAGTAGATGGTGTAGGTCATATAACTATTTTATTCAAAATATTTTTACCTTTAGCAAAACCGGCAATGGCTACGATTGGATTATTTTATGCAGTATTTCATTGGAATGAATATTTCCGTGCGAGCATTTATTTAGATCAAGCCCAATGGCCGCTGCAAGTTATATTACGACAATTTGTTGTTCTGAATGATACTACATCGTTAGTTGGTGCGAACAGCCTTCTTACTTATAATGAAGCAGCTCAACTCAACTACGATGCATTACAGGCAGGAACAATTGTAATAGCGATAGTTCCAATTCTCATGTTATATCCATTGATTCTTAAGTACTATACAAAAGGAACAATGGAAGGCGGAGTTAAGGGATAATTATTTAAGGGGAGGGTAATATGAAAAAAATCATAGTGTTATTATTAGTTTTAGTGCTGTCGTTAAATATGGTGGCATGTACGAGTTCGGAACCGGAAGAAAGTGCACCAGTGGATGAAGTGGAAGGTACTGTTGAAGAAACAGAAAAAGAAGCAGAGCCGGTAACTATTAGTGTGGTTATAAAAGATATTTCACCGACTGATCCACAAATGGTAAGTTATTTCGATTTAATTGAAGAGGGATTAGCTAAAGATGGATTAAATATTAACGTTGAATTGGTTGAAATGCCAGCAGGTACTTATGCTGAAAAATTGAATTTAATGTTATTGGGCGGTGACATTCCTGATCTGATTTATTTCCAAGGTGGAGATGAGCAAATGGCGGCTCAAGGTTTGCTTGAAGATTTGACGCCGTATATTGAAGAGTCGACTTATATCAAAGATAATTTGTTTGTTCATAATAAAGAGAGATTAAGCAATTATCCGTATTTATTATGGATTAAACCTGTGCGTTCTAAAGTTCCTGTTATTAGAGCGGATTGGTTTGAAGCTACAGAGACTGGAAGTGCGTTGCTTGAAGATCCTAGTATTGATAACTATTATGAATTCTTGAAAGAATTGAAAGATGAAGATTTTGATGGGAATGGAGCTCCGGCATACGGAATTACTGTTGCAGGTAAACTATTTGAAATCAATCAAGTGTTTAATCAAGCATTTGGATTAACATCTACATGGATACAAGATGATAATGGAGATTATATTTACGGTAAAGTATCAGATGTAGAAAAACAAAAATTAGAATTCTATGCTAAATTATATTCTGAAGGAATACTTGATAAAGAATATTTAACTAAGAAATGGGATACGAAAGAACAAGCGTTTTATGATAATGAAGTCGGTGTGATTATAGGTACTTCAGGAAAAGTTGTTGATATCTATGATGGAAAAATGAAGAAAACAAATGGAGCTGAGTCGGAATTGGTAGTATTGCCACCTGCAAATGGTGTAGGGCAAGGATACATGCCAGTAGATACTACAAAAGAATCTAGAGGGTTTGCAATATCTGCACTTTCTGAGCATAAAGATGAAGTGTTTGCGATGTTGGAGTACTTAGCTAGTCCAGAAGGTCAAAAACTTGATAGACTTGGATTTGAAGACGTACATTATGAAGTAGTGAATGGCAAGATTGAAACAACAGAAAAAGCACAAGAATGGTGGTCGTTATTCTGGGAACCTTTAGAAGTTTCATTTAGTGATGAATTGGCGACACCACTTCTAGGAGCGCCTTCTACGCATTCGTTGGAATTAGCTAATAAATATTATACAAAAGATATTAATATTAAAATTCCAGAAGAACAAGTTCCAAACTGGGATGCTATGGAAAACTTATATAAAGAGTTTTCAGCTGATGTTATTACAGGTAAAATATCAATAGATAAATTTGATGACTTTGTTGATGATTGGTATAACGCTGGTGGAACGCAAATTACAGAATATGCAAATGAAGTATTAAAGTAATCGAATAAGAGAAGTGGAGTTTTAGACATTAATTGCGAAAGCAGTTGATGTCTAAAACTTATAGGAGGATTAAATGATTTCGTTTAAAGAAAGAGTTGAAGGTGTTGTAATAGGAACTGCATATGGTGATGCTCTTGGAGCGACAATTGAAAAATTGACAAGAGCAGAAATTAAAGAAAAGTATGGAAAAGTAGAAACCATAAATATGCCTTGGCATAAAGAAAATTGGGAACCCGAAAAACGGTTGAATAGAACTAGAGGTTATGGAACATATACAGATGATACTCTTATGACAGAAGCGCTGATAAATGTATATTCAACGTTGAATAGACATATTGATTCATACGATTTTGCGGATGAATTCATAAAAGAAATTGCATTTAGACCTAGATATATTCCTGAATTAGGGAAAGAAGCATTGATAATAGATAGGTTGTTTTATCCTGATAAATATCCTTTTGTAAGACATACACTTGCCAATTGTGATCCGCGTGAAGGCGGAATTGGAAATATGGTTAATTGTGGGGCTGCAATGTATATTGCGCCAATTGGTGTAGTAAACGCTTGCAATCCGGCTGCGGCATATAATGAGGCTATTAGTTTTGCAATGGGCCATCAATGCAGCTATGGATTAGAAGCTGCAGGTGTTTTGGCAGCGGCTGTTTCAAAAGCTTTTGATCCGAATACAACAATTGAAGAAATAATAAATACTGCCATCAGTTATGCGAAGGATGGAACAAAGGCTGCAATTATAGCGATTGTTGATAAGGCAAATGAATTAAAAGATAAGAGAGAAGATGCAGACTTGATAGTAGAGGAATTTCATAATGTAATAAAGACATTTTCACCAATGGGTGACGATATAAATAGGAGTATTGACAAGGTGGGAGTTCCTTCAAATCACTATACGCCGAGCAGGGTTTTTTCAATTGAAGAATTACCGATAGCATTAGGATATATCGTGTTGAATGATGGAGAATTTTACAATTCGATAAATGATGGAATTAATTCAGGTCGCGATACAGATTCGATTGGTGTGATGATAGGGGTTATTCTTGGAGCTTTTCATGGTTCTAGTATATTTAGCAGTGAATCGATTGAAATGATAAACAAAAAAAATAAAATTGATTTATATGATGTATCAGAAAGATTAAAATTATGTTCACAAAATATAATAGAGCAGGATTTAAAAAAACAGATAAATGTAGTAAAAAATCTTGAAATAATTAAAATATGGGAGGACTAAAATGATTCTGGATAATTATTTGGAAAAAGTATATGCTGGATTTTTAGGTATGAATATAGGAATCAGAATTGGAGCTCCTGTAGAACCACCGGCATGGACTTTTGACAGAATTGAAAAAGTTTATGGAGATATAACAGAGTATATTAAACCTTATAAAAATTTTGCTGCCGACGATGATGTTAATGGTCCGGTATATTTTTTAAGAGCTTTAAATGATGATGCAATAGGTAGAGATATAACACCAAAAGATATAGGTAATACTTGGCTTAACTATACCAGAGAAAATATCGGAATGTTTTGGTGGGGTGGAAATGGAGCAATTAGCACTGAGCAAACAGCTTTTTCAAATCTAAAAAATGGTATTTCTGCACCTGAATCTGGTTCGATAGCAGTTAATGGAGAAATAATAGCTGAACAGATTGGCGGTCAAATATTTATTGATACTTGGGGTTTAGTACTTCCAAATGATTATAAAAAAGCTGCGGATTTTGGCGGTAAAGCAGCAAGCGTTTCTCACGATGGAAATGGGTTATATGGTGCTCGTTTCATGACGGCATGCATTTCAAAAGCGTTTAATGCAAAATCAGTAATGGAAATAATCGATGCGGGTCTTGAGACTATTCCAGAAAATTCGACTTATACAAAAGTTACGAAAGATGTAATTAGATTTTACGAAGAAAACCCAAATGACTTTAGGGCTTGTATGAATTATCTTATAGAAAATTGGGGTTATGATAAGTACTTGGGAGTATGTCATATTATTCCTAATGCGGGTGTTTGTATTCTTTCGCTTTTATATGGTGAAGGGGATTTATCCAGAACTGTTGAAATAGCGACGATGTGTGGCTGGGATACAGATTGCAATGCAGGTAATGTCGGAACGATAATAGGTGTATATCAAGGACTAGATGGTGTTGAAGATAAATATAGGAAACCTATCAATGATGGTATTATTTTATCGGGTGTATCTGGTTATTTGAATATTTTAGATGTGCCTACATATGCAAAGGAAATTGCGCTGCATGGATATAGAATTGCAAATCAAAAAGCACCTAAAAATATAGTAGACAGTTTTAGAGAAGGTGAGATTTTCTTTGATTTTGAATTGAAAGGATCGACTCACAATTTTAGATTATCAAACCCAAATAAATTTAATATAAAAAATACTGATGTAAAATCATTAACGGGCAGAAGATCGTTAGAAGTTATGTTTGACAGATTGATAGAAGGAAATAAAGGAAGAGTTTATTATAAAACTTTTTATAGAAGAGAAGATTTTGATGATGAGAGATATAAGCCTACCTTTGCTCCAAAGTTATATTCAGGACAGAAAGTTGAATTAGATGTATTTTTGGACCAGTGGGAAGGTAAAGAAATCGATGTTGTATCTTATATTAGAAAATCACATTCGAAAGAGATTGCAATCATAGATGAACACAAGCTTGTAAATAATCGATGGCAAAAAATCGAATTTGTTATTCCTGAAACCGATGGAGATTTTGTAGATGAAGTCGGAATAGAAATATCAAGCAAGGGAGATGTGCTGAATCGATCTTTAGGAAGAATTTTCATAGATAACTTTAGAGCGTATGGAAAATCCCATTATAGAATAGATTTTAAAAAACAAAGTGAAGAATTCTTATGTGTGACACCCTTTGCTCATAATAACGGTAAATGGTATTTAGAGAATGATTTGTTGATAAGTGAATGTGATAATAATGCATCGTCATATAGCGGCAATTATTTCACTAAGGACATTAGTGTGAAAACAACGATTAATGCACTAGAAGGAATGAGTCATAATTTAATTGTTAGAGCTCAAGGAATAATGCGAGGGTATTATTTGGGATTCTCTGATAAAAATGAAATAGCGATATATAAAAATGACTTTGGATTCGAAAAAATAGCTTCGGCAGAATTCGTTTGGAAGAATAATAAGGAATACGAGTTGATGGCGAAAGCGATAGGAGATAAACTTAGTTTGATTATTGATGGGAAAGTTTGTCTTGAATGTAGAGATGAAAGTTATGATTATGGCATGTTTGGCATTGGCTCGATAGAAAAATCCAAGACGAAATATGGTAATTTTGAGATAGTGGAATAGATTCCAATAATGAAAATGTATGATAGTCAAGTAATGATTTTATATGTAAGGTGCGAAACAGCCCTCATCTCTATTTTGATGAGGGTTGTTTAATATATTAATCTAAAATATATAATAATAAGTTGCGCTATATGAATACCGACTATATAATTGTGTTGTTGTGAATT
>DAOUQP010000063.1 GCA_030625575.1 Eubacteriales bacterium
CTATTGATGCCGTCAATTACTTCGTTTTCATTAGGATATCTATCCTCAGCATCTTTTTGCAGTCCAGAAAAAACTTGTTTTATATGATAATTTGTCACATTGTATAAGTTCTTAGACAAAAGGGAAGCTTTATCACAATACGGATAAAGTTTATGACCTTTTTTAATTCTAATACTTTGAGTTCTTAGTATTTTTTCTAGGGCCATACTTTCATCTCCTTATTGCGATTTCTATTCGCTTACTGTAATATATACAATTTATATTATTTATGTTATTTACTGCTATTTATATTATACTACAAGAAATATAAGAACACAAGTTCGCAAGACGAATTCATCCCGCCACTTAAATATTACATATTTTGAAGTGGCGGTGTTCTTCTAGATTCTTAGATAAATAAAATTGAAATAATTCTATAAATGTATACATAAAGAAAAGGGACTTGTCTTGGTATTGATAATAGACATGTCCCTTTTTTATTTCTATATTTTTTATTTCTTAAACATTGAATCTGAAATTCATTACATCTCCATCATTTACAATGTAGTCTTTACCTTCTAGCCTTAAAAGACCTTTTTCCTTGGCAGATGTAAGTGAACCTACAGCGACAAGGTCGTCATAATGAATTGTTTCAGCTCTGATAAAACCTTTTTCAATGTCAGAGTGAATTTTTCCTGCAGCTTGGGGAGCCTTTGTGCCTTTTTTAATAGTCCAAGCCCTGATTTCTTGTTCACCTGCTGTTAAGAAACTGATTAAATCAAGAAGATGATAACTTGCGTGAACCAGTTTATCCAGGCCGGATTCATCAAGACCCAAGTCGTTTAAAAATTCTATTTTATCAGCATCGTCGAGTTCGGCGATTTCTTGTTCAACTTGTGCAGATATGATAACTACTTCTGCATTTTCTTTTTCAGCATAATCTTTTACTTGAAGATAATAAGGATTTTCATCATTTGTAACATCATCTTCAGATACATTGGCAACATAAATAATTGGTTTTGAAGTTAAAAGATAGAGGCTTTTCACGAATTCGATTTCCTTTTCTTCAAAAGTCATGGTTCTTACAGAGTAGCCTTCTTCTAGTGTAGCTTTAATTGCATTCATTGTATCTAATTGCCATAAAATAGATTTATCTGTCTTAGCAGCTTTTTGAGCCTTTTGAATTCTTTTTTCGATTAATTCCTGATCAGAAAAAACAAGCTCTAGATTGATAGTTTCAATATCACTAATAGGATTGACCTTTCCATCTACATGAACTACATTATCATCATCAAAACATCTGACAACATGGACGATTGCTGCTACCTCTCTAATGTGGCCTAAGAATTGATTTCCTAAACCTTCTCCTTTAGATGCACCTTTAACAAGGCCGGCAATATCATAAAATTCTATAGCGGTGTAAACTTTCCTTTTTGAATTATACATTTTTTCTAAGACTTCTAGTCGTGGGTCTGGAACACTAACAACGCCGACATTAGGTTCTATTGTACAAAAAGGGTAATTGGCGCTTTCTGCACCAGCTTTTGTGATTGCATTAAATAGTGTGCTCTTCCCTACATTTGGGAGTCCAACTATACCAAGTTTCATATGAAGCTCCTTTCATTTTACATACTTAACAAATGTATTATATGATAACTAAATTCTTTTATCAACTGCATAATTGATATATAATAGGTCTAGCAACTTAATAGGAGTGATAATCAATGATAGAAAGCATAGATAAATATGAAGTAACCAAGGATTTTAAAATAAGATTAGTCAAAAGTAAAAAATTCAAAACCGACTTGATCGGACTCTTTTTATTAAGACCTTTATCGGACAAAGAAGCGTCTCAAATGGCGCTTATAAGCAGACTTTTGTCTAGAGGAACAATGGGTTATCCTAATGCTAAATCGTTTAATGACAGGCTGGATGATCTGTATGGAGCGATATTTATTAGTGACACAGTAAAATATGGCGAAAGAATTGCGATGCATTGTAAAATTCAGTTTCCGAATAAAAGACTTATTGAAAATAAAGACATTTATAAGGAAGCGGCAATGTTTTTAAGAAACGCGTTATTTGATGTTTATCATGAAGGTGATAGATTCAACCAAGAATTCTTCGATCAAGAAAAGAATAAACTTATTGAAGAAATAAATAGCCGAGTCAACGATAAAATTACATATGCAGTAGAAAGATGTATTGAAACCATGTGTGAAGATGAAGCTTTTTCGGTGTATCAGTATGGGAGTGTAGATACTATACAATCATTGACCAATGAAGAAGTATATGCATATTATTGTGAATTTCTTACTTCGTCGCCTATAGAAATATTATCAATAGGCGATATCGATTCTGATGAAACATATGAATTGATAGAGAAAACATTCGATATTAAAAATCAAAATGAAGTTGTCGATACCGAATGTAAAAAGGTGATCTATGAAAAAAGAGATGCAAAACATATAACCGAAAATATGAATGTCAATCAAGGAAAATTAACACTGGGATTTAGAACTAATATTAGATATGATGATCCTTTATATGAACCTGCAGTATTATTTGCTACAATTTTAGGAGGTGGAGGCAATTCCACTTTATTTAGAAACGTTAGAGAAAAAGAAAGTCTATGTTATTATATATTTTCAAAAATCGAAAAATTCAAATCGATCATGTTGATTGCCGCAGGCATCGAAGTGGAAAATTACGATAAAACATTGGATTTGATTATTGAGGAAATTGAAAAACTGAAAAGGGGAGAATTTAACGAAGACGATATCAACATTGCAAAGGAAGTTATAGTATCAAGTGTTAGATCTTTAGTGGATTATCCGAATTCATTCATCAATTATTACTATTCAAGAGAATTAACAGGTTTTGAGTATGATGAAAAGAAAATGATAGAAGATATTATGAAAGTTACAAAAGAAGAAATAATTGAAGCAGGAAACACATTAATACTGGATACTGTTCACTTTATTAGAGGAGATAAGCAAAATGATAATTAGTGAAATTTATGAATCAAAATTAGATGAAAAAATATATAAGATTGCACATCCTTCAGGATTGGATATTTTTGTCCTTCCTAAAAAAGACTATATGAAAAAGTATGCCTATTTTATTACAAAGTACGGTGCGCTTTACAATGAATTTATTGATGAAAATGGAGAAAATGTTAAATTGCCTTTGGGAATAGCTCATTTTTTAGAACATAAAATTTTCGAAGATAAAGAAAAAGATATGTTTTCAGAGTTTGCTCGTCTTGGGGCCAGTGTCAACGCTTATACAAATTTCGCTTCAACGGTTTATTACTTTTCAACCGTTAATAAATTTAACGATTCACTGAAATTACTTGTGGATTTTGTATTGACACCACATATAACAGATGAAAATGTAGAAAAAGAAAAAGGTATAATTGTACAAGAAATTAAAATGTATGACGACGATCCAAATTGGAGAGTATATTTCAACGGCCTCAGTGCCATGTACGAGAATCATCCTATTAAAGAAGACATTGCAGGGACAGAGGAAACCGTAAATAATTCTTATGTCGATGATTTGATGAAGGCGTATAATACGTTTTATTCACCTAATAATATGGCGTTGTTCATTATTGGAGATATAGATTTTGAGACAATGAAAGACTACGTGCAAGAGATTATTCCTAAAACGTATCTGAATAAAAAAGAATACGGAAAAATTGTCATAAAAGATGAAAAAGAAAAAGTTAATAAAGACTCGGTTGAAATGACAATGAATGTTCCCACTCCGATGTTCAATTTTTTCATTAAAGGGGAAAAAGCTGAACTGAATGGATATCATTTCAAAAAATCGATGATAAATAGAATCGCTCTTGATTATCTCTTTGGAAAGAGCAGTGAATTTTATAATACATATTATGAAAAAGGATTGATCAATGATTCGTTTGGTCATGAATACAGCTATGGTTTAGGGTATTCTTATTTCAACTTCGGCGGAGAATCCAGCGATGCTGATTATATGAGTAAAAAAGTTGTCGAAACCATAGAAAAATATAACAAAGAAGGCATAGATGAACTTAGCTTTGCTAGAATAAAGAAAAAAATAATGGGCAGACATATCAGCTCGTTCAATTCAATTCAGTACATAGCCAATTCGTTTATAAATTACTATATCAAAGGGGTTAATTTGCTTGACTTTCTTGATATCGTCGAAAGTATAAATGTTGACGATATTAATGATTCGCTGAAGTTGGACTTGATAGGTAAAACAACTTTATCAAAAATAAAATAATGATAGGAGATAGAAAATGGATCCAGTTGCATTTGAAATATTTGGTTTAAGTATAAGATGGTATGGAATTATAATGGCGGCAGCCATGCTTTTGGGAAGTTCATTGCTTTTCAAATTGGCAAAGAAAAAAGGATATAATGAAAATGATATATATGATTTATTGTTGGTAGTCTTGATTTCAGCGGTTGTCGGTTCTAGGCTTTATTATGTCGTCTTCAATTGGGGCTACTATGGAGCCAATCCTTCTCAAATATTGAATTTTAGAGGAGGCGGGATGGCTATCCACGGAGGAGTTATTTTTGGCTTGATCAGCGGATATATCTTCACTAGAATCAAGAAGATGGATTTTTATGAATTGGCGGATTTAGCTGCACCGGGTTTGATATTGGGACAAGCCATCGGAAGATGGGGAAATTATATGAATGGAGAAGCTCATGGAGGACCAACGGATTTACCATGGGGTATTTTAGTAGATGGAGTTAAAGTTCATCCTACATTTCTTTATGAGTCGTTTTGGAACTTTTTAGTTTTTGCAGCCTTGTTACTTTATCTCCCTAAACGAAAATTCAATGGAGAAGGGTTTTTACTCTATGGAATTCTCTATTCGATCGGTAGATTTTTTATAGAAGGTTTAAGAACTGACAGCTTGATGCTGGGATCGTTGAGAATGGCTCAGGTTATTAGTGTGGCAATAATCGTTGTATTCTCAGGGATTATTGTTTATAAGAGAAAAAAATCACTTAAAAAATGAAATGAATAATAGCTTTTGAAGATTTAAAGCATATAGAGTAATAATAAGTGATAGTATATAGATATAGATATTTCATATTGATTATGGAGGAATATTATGGACTCTGTTTTAGGGAAAATTCAATGTACTGTTAATAAATATGCTGTAGTATTATCGGAAGTTCTTAAAGTAGACGTTGAAATAGTAGACATTAACTTAAATAGAATTGCTGGCACAGGAAGATTTGGAACAAGGATAAATGTTGATATGTCTAGAGAAGGATATGTTTATAGAGATGTAATTAAAACGAAGGAACGTAGAGTTATTACAGAGCCGGGTACTCATAAAATATGTATGCTATGTCCTAAAAGAAATAATTGTGAAGAAACATTTGAAATCAGTACGCCAATAATGCTTGATGATGATGTTATCGGAGTTATTGGATTCGTTTGTTTCGATGAAATACAAAAGAAGCATATTATGGATAATCTAGAATCATTATTGAATTTTTTAGAACAGATTTCTGAATTGATATCACTAAAAGCAAAAGAAGAAATTGAGAACGAAAAAATGTATCTTGTACTGGATTTGCTAAATGGATTTATTGACAGAATTGAAGACGGTGTAATTATTGTCGATGAGAATAACAGCGTTATTAAGATTAATAAATATGGTAAAAACATTTTAAAAAAATATACGAACGAAGTAGTTTCTAAAGTATTGATTAAGGACACGGGGAATATAATTTTTGATAGAAATGAATATAAAATACTTGTCAATTCAAAAGAAATAAATATTATTGGAGAAATGTTTGAATTAAACAAGCATCATGATAAATCTAAAAAAGTATTGATATTTGATGATATTGAAAAAACAAGGGAAGTAATATTTTCTATCACTAATTCAAAAAGAGATATTGGGCTAGATGAGATAATAGGTTTATCAAAAAAAATAATTAGTTTAAAAGATAAAATAAAAAGAATATCAAAAAACAATTCCACTATACTTATTAGTGGAGAAAGTGGAACTGGTAAAGAGTTATGCGCAAGAGCGATACACATGAATAGTAAAAGGGCAGAAAAGCCTTTTGTTGCAATCAACTGTAGTGCGATACCAGAAGCACTTTTAGAAAGTGAATTGTTTGGGTATGTAAGTGGTGCTTTTACAGGAGCGAATAAGAAAGGGAAAATCGGGAAATTTGAATTTGCTAATAGCGGTACGATTTTCCTTGATGAAATTGGCGATTTGCCACTATATATGCAAGCAAAATTATTAAGAGTTATTCAAGAAAGATCCATAAACAAAATTGGTTCAAACAATACTATAGATATTGATGTAAGGATAATTGCAGCCACAAATAGGAATCTTGAAGAGATGATATTGGAAAAAACATTTAGAGAAGATTTATATTATCGAATTAATGTTATTCCAATAAGGATGCCGTCACTAAGAGAGCGAAAAGAAGATTTGATTGTTTTAACAAATTTTTTTGTAAATAAGTATTGTGAACTATTGGGTATAAATAAGGTTGAAATAGACAATAATGTTTATAATTTCTTTTATGCATATGATTGGCCTGGTAATATTAGAGAACTTGAAAACACAATAGAATTTATGATTAATATGGCAGATGAAAATGTTGTCATTGACAAAACGATGATGCCAAAAAAATTGAGGAATATAGAGTCTTCAAAACTAAAGAGTACTTTTAAGGTTGAAAAAGAATTCAACCTTAAGAGAGTGGAGAAAAGAATTATAAGTGAAGCAATAGAGTATTATGGAGATACTACTGAAGGAAAGAAAATTGCAGCTAAAGAATTAGGCATTGGTATAGCAACTTTGTATAGAAAAATTGAAAAGGATGAATTATCAATTTGATAATTCATCTTGAGAGATTAATCTAGAATACCCAAAAAAGCAATTATCAATATGATAATAATTATCATATTGATAATTGCTTTTTTTGTTTTTTTAAAACTGATAATTACATAAAAAAAAGATATAGAAATAAATGTTCGTTAATTTGTACTAAAAATATTTAAATTTGAGTTAAATATTTTTAAATTGAAATTAAATATATTAATAAGAGGTTAATTAATTTTTATTTTGATTGATTTGAAAATAATACACACATAGTTGGGAAAATTAGTGAAAAAATGAATAAATGGCATAAGAATTGCAATGTTAAAAGATAGCTATTAATGGAGGTGCATATATTGTTGGAAAAGATACTTGGTTTAAAATGTGTTAAGTGTGGACAAGTATATAAAGAAAATGAAGTGTTGTACCACTGCAAAAAATGTGGAAAAGAAGGAATCTTAGATGTTCTATTGGATTATGAGCTGATTAAGAAGGAGATGGATAAAGAAAATCTGATTAAAAATAGTGAATATTCAATATGGAGATATGTACCGGCAATTCCGATTGAAAAGCGTGAAAACATTCAGGCTTTAAAAGTAGGATGGACTCCATTATATGAAGTGAAGGAATTGAGAAAAATACTAGGCATTGATAAATTATTTATCAAAGATGATAGTAGAAATCCAACTGCCTCATTTAAGGATAGAGCGAGTGCTGTTGGTATTGCGAAGGCAATTGAATATGGTAGTGATGTGATTTGCGCAGCATCGACAGGAAATGCCGCTTCATCAATATCAGGATTTGCAGCAAGTGCTGGAATGAAAAATGTAATATTTGTTCCTAAAAGTGCACCAATTGCAAAAATTGTACAATTATTAGTATTTGGTTCAACTGTATATCTTGTTGATGGAACATATGACCAAGCGTATGATTTGTGCTATGAAGTTTCAAAAGAATTTGGATGGTATAACAGAAGTTGTGCGATTAATCCATATCTTATAGAAGGTAAGAAAACTGTAGCTTATGAAATATGTGAACAATTAAACTGGGAAGTACCAGATATCGTAGTTATGGCAGTTGGCGATGGATGTTCAATTGCAGCTGCTTGGAAAGGATTTTGCGAATGTTACAAGCTAGGATTAGTCGATAAACTACCTAGAATGATAGGTGTTCAGGCGGAACAGTCTAATCCAGTTTCGAGAGCGTTTTATAAAAATACTATAGAATTTGAATACAAAGCACCTAATACTATTGCAGATAGCATTTCGGTTGGAATTCCTAGAAATGGCATTAAAGCATTAAATGCGATAACTGAATCAAATGGTTTAATGATTGATGTAAGTGATTCCGAGATTCTAGATACAATTAAATTCCTTGCAAGAAACACTGGTATATTTGGAGAACCAGCTGGTGTTACTGGATTTGCAGGAATTAGAAAATTAAAAAGGGACAAAATAATTACTGGGACCGAATCAATTGTAACTGTTGTTACTGGAAGCGGGTTGAAAGATATTAAGAGCGCTGAAAAAGCTGTTGAAGGTTTGATTACAGTAAAACCTAATCTTGAAGACTTTAAAAAAGTTTATAAAAATATTAGTGAATGAGGGAAGGATACTTAAAAATGAATAATAAAATTCCATTTGGACCAAATTATGAGGAAATGCTTAATCCAGAATTGGTAAGCGAAGATGTAAGAAAAGAAGCTTTAGTTTCAATTGAAGATGATGAGATGAATCCAATTAATCTTTTTAATATTACTTGGAAAGATGAAAATAATAAAGTTAGAAAATTTATTTTACCAAAAGAATTAACAGGAATAGATGCGAATATTGTTGTGTTACTTGGTAAAAATTTCCCGTCAGGCTCACATAAAGTAGGACCGGCATATACAACGTTAATTGAGGGATGTGTTGATCATACAATCAATCCAGGTGAGCATACAATATTAGGACCTTCAACTGGTAATTTTGGTATAGGGGTTTCATATATATGTGGATTGATGGGCTATGAATCAATAGTAATTATGCCGGATAATATGAGTAAAGAACGATATGAAAGAATTAAGAAATATGGAGCTGATTTACTGCTAACTCCCGGGACAGAGTCTGATGTAATACTAACACTTGAAAAAACATTTGAATTAAGCAAAGATCCGAAGAATAAATCACTTGCACAATTTGAATTGTTTCCAAATTATAGATTTCATAGATATGTCACAGGAAATTCAGCAATTGATGCAGTAAAAGGAATTGGAAATGGTAGGATTGCATGTTTTACATCTGCTGTAGGTTCAGCTGGTACAATTGCTGCTGGAGATGAGATTAAAAAAGTATTCCCAGAAGTTAAGGTTGTTGCACTAGAACCATATGAGTGTTCTACACTTGCAACAGGTGGAAGGGGGCAACATAGAATTGAAGGAATTGGAGACAAGATGTGTACATTAATTCATAATGTTTTAAATACAGATTTTATTGTAAATATTTATGATGAAGAAACTGTGCAAGGACTAAAAGCAATATATGATGGAACAGAAGGATTGGTAGAACTTGGAATTAGTAAAGAGACTGCTTTAGAGATGAAACACTTATTTGGACCTTCTGCAATCTGTAATATCATCGGTTCAATTAAAATGGCGAAATATTTAAAACTTGGTCCTAGAGATAATGTAGTTACAGTTGCTACAGATAGTTTTGATAGATATGAATCGGTAATTGACAATTTAAATAGCAGATATCTTGAAGTAGAACATTTTGTCATGAATAGATGGATGAAAGATGTTTTCTCAGGAGCTGATGAAAAGTTAATATTTGATGTTAGAAAAGAAAGTGAAAAAGAAAAATTATTTATTCAAAAGGAAAAAGATTGGATAAAATTCGGTTATTCAAAAGAATATCTTGATTCAATGAAAAGTATGAAGTTTTGGGAAAATGAATATTCAAAGATTGAAGTATATAATAAAAAAATTAAAGAAATGAGATAGAAATAATTAGAGAAAAATTTAAGGTCCTAAGAAATGATTTAAAAGAATATAGAAAAAAGGAAATGTGAAAAAGATAATATATATAGAAAATAAGTTATATAAAAACAGAGGGAGGTGTTGCTAGGAGAAAAAAACTTTTGGTTTTATTCATGTAATTATCTATTATATTAAAGGAGGAAAAGCAATGTTTGCGACGTTTTTTGACGGATTGAATTGGCTAGCTGGACAATTATGGGGCTTACCAATGATGGTTTTATTACTAGGAACGGGTATTTATTTTACATTAAGAACAAAATTTTTCCAATTTAGAAAGTTAGGATATATCCTTAAGAATACTTTTGGAAAGATATTTGAAAAAGATCATAGTGGACTTGATGGTGTAATGACACCATTTCAGGCTGTAAGTACTGCACTTGCAGGAACTGTAGGAACAGGTAATATCGCAGGTGTTGCTGCTGCAATCTCTGTAGGGGGACCTGGAGCAATATTCTGGATGTGGGTAATTGCATTATTAGGTATGATGACAAAAATGGTTGAGGTAACCTTAGCTGTTCACTATCGTGAAGTTAATGAAGATGGATCTACATATGGTGGACCAATGTACTATATTGAAAAAGGTTTAGGGAAAAACTGGAAATGGTTGGCGAATATATTTGCTTTCACAGTAGTTATTGCTGGATTAACAACTGCAGCATTATTACAACCACATACAGTTGGAGAAGCATTAAAAACTACTTTTAGCGTTCCACCAATTGTAACTGCAATTGTTCTTGCAATATTAACTGGTATTGCAATTATTGGAGGATTCCAACGTATTGGAAAGCTTTCTGAAAAATTAGTTCCATTTATGGCATTATTTTATGTTATCGCAGGTATGATTATTATTCTAGTAAATATTAGTGAAGTACCTGCTGCATTTGCAACAATTTTCAAATATGCATTTAGTCCTGCTCCGGTAAAAGGTGGATTTATAGGGGCAACTATAGCAATAACAATACAAAAAGGTATGTCAAGAGGTATGTTCTCAAATGAAGCTGGTATGGGAAGTGCACCTATGGTCCATGCTACTGCAAAAACTGATAATGCAGTAAAACAAGGTTTATGGGGTAGTTTTGAAGTATTTGTTGATACAATTATTATATGTACAATTACTGCAATAGTAATCTTAGTAACAGGCGTATGGACTAGTGGAGCAAGTGGGATTGAACTTACAATTCAAGCGTTCAACAGTTCAGTATTTGGCTCATTTGGTGGATTGATAGTTACTTTGGGTACAATATTATTTGCGTTCTCAACGATGGTTGGATGGTATATCAATTATCAAACAGGATGTGTTTATTTATTAGGTGAAAAATCAATCAAAATTATGAAATGGGTATATTTATTACCAGGTATTATCTTTGCAGGTCAAAAGGTAAACTCAATTTGGTTGTTTGCTGATTTATCAAGCGGATTAATGGGAATACCAAACTTAATTGCACTAGTAATGTTAAGTGGAGTTTTTGTGAAGTTATTTAAAGAGTTTATGGAAAAAGAAGAAAAAATTAAGCTAAATAAAAGTGCTTAGTTAACAATTATGAAAGAAGGCAATTAAATGTTGAATGAAAATCTTGTAAAGTTTTGTCAGAAACTGATTCAGGCAGAAAGTATATCTGGAAATGAAGGAAAAGTAGCAAGTCTAATTAAAGAGGAAATGACTAAACTAAATTATGATGAAATAGTAGTAGATGAATATGGCAATGTAATAGGAAAGATTAAGGGTAATGGAAATAAATCGTTGATGTATGATGGACATATGGATACAGTTGCTATTCCTGATCCTTCAAAATGGACAGTAGATCCATTTGGTGCAGAGATAATCGATGGTAAAATGTATGGGCGTGGTACATCTGATATGAAATGTGCTCTAGGCACAATGATTTATGCGGCAGCAAGATTAAAAGAAGAAAAAGTTGATTTAAAGGGCGATGTATATATTGCAGCAGTAGTATTTGAAGAAATATTTGAAGGAATGGGATTAGGAAAAATACTTGATAAAATTACACCATCTGCAGTAGTAATTGGTGAAGCAAGTAGATTGACATTGAATGTCGGACAAAGGGGAAGAGCTGAAATCGTAGTCGAAACAGAAGGTGTGAATGCTCATTCTTCAAGCCCGGAAAAAGGTGTTAATGCAGTATATTCAATGGTGAAATTGATTCCTGAAATTCAAAAGATTGAAGTTACTACTCACGAGAAATTAGGAAAAGGTATATTCGAATTAACTGATCTTAAATCAACACCATACCCAGGTGCGTCGGTTGTCCCAGACAAATGCAGATCGACATATGATAGAAGATTGCTTGTAGGTGAATCACAAGAAGATGTTCTAAAACCAGTATTAGATGTTATTGAGAATCTTAAAAAAACAGATAGTACTTTCTCGGCAACAGCAAAATTTGCATCTGCTAAAGAAGAAACGTATCAAGGAGTAATGCTTGGAGGAGAAAGATTCTTCCCTGCGTGGTTAATAGATGAAGATTCTGAAATTGTAAAAAGTGCTGTTGAAGGAATGAAAAATGCAAACATGGAGCCGAAGATTCAATGCTATTCATTCTGTACTGATGGTAGCGAGAGTGCGGGAAGAAGAGGGATACCTACAATAGGTATCGGACCATCTTTAGAGACACTAGCTCATGTTGTTGATGAGTATATTGAATTATCAGAGATTGAGAAAGCAGAAGAAATATATTTTGAAATTTCAAAAGCATT
>DAOUQP010000177.1 GCA_030625575.1 Eubacteriales bacterium
GTTAGAAATGGAATAGCTTTAAAAGTAGAAAAATTATTAGCTTTAGATATTGATGATAGTGTAAAAGAGCCTTTTAGAGTATGGTTAGAAGGAATGAATGACGAGAATCAATCAAAAGCTGCTACCATAGGTATTTTACAAGTGATTAAGAACATTGATTCTGTGAATAATGCAGAGGCAAAAGAACTTATTCTAGCTGTTGGTGATGATAAAGATTACTTGATTAAGAAATCAGTTTGGATCATCGGTGGAGACGGTTGGGCATATGACATCGGTTATGGTGGTTTAGACCACGTTTTAGCATCAGGTGAAAATGTAAATGTATTGGTATTCGATACTGAAGTTTACTCAAATACTGGTGGACAGTCTTCTAAAGCGACTCCTACTGCTGCGGTAGCGAAATTTGCTGCATCTGGTAAGAAAATCAAGAAGAAAGATTTAGGAATGATTTCTACTACTTACGGTTATGTATATGTTGCTCAAGTTGCAATGGGTGCAAATCAAAACCAAGTTATGAAAGCATTGAAAGAAGCGGAAAGCTATGATGGACCATCATTGATTATCGCTTATGCTCCTTGTGTTGCTCATGGTATTAAAACTGGAATGGGTACTACACAAAGACAAGAGAAAAAAGCTGTAGATGCTGGTTACTGGCATTTATGGAGATTTGATCCTCGTCTTAAGGATGAAGGAAAAAATCCATTTATCCTTGATTCAAAAGAGCCAAAAGCAAGTTTCCAAGATTTCATAATGAGTGAAGCAAGATATACAACATTATTGAATACTTTCCCTGAAGAAGCTGAAAGATTATTTGTTGAAGCGGAAGAAGCAGCGAAAGAACGTTATGAATCTTATGTAAGAATGGCAGAAATGAAATACTAATAAATAAAAACTTAGAGGACGAGCTGCTTATGCAGCTCGTCTTTTTAATTTTGAGACCAAGAATCAATTTTGTGAAAAGTGTTGATTGTAACATATATTGATGTTACAATTGCGGTACTAATTTAAAGGAGTGGAATAAGTGATCTTAAATACAAATTTAAAACATTTAAAAACAGAACAGGAAATTAAAGAAATTATCAATGCAGAAGAGAATGTAATCGTCTGCTGTGGACGTATGGGACCTATGTGTTTGCCGGTATATGCATCTATGGAAGAACTCGAGACATCGGGAGAATATGATCATGTTGCTTTCAGAGATTTATTATTTGATTCACCCGAAGCTGTTTTCATACGAAAATTGCCAGAAGTTAGAACTTTCAGGGGACTGCCGTTTACTGTGTACTTTAAAAATGGCGAGGTAGTACAAGCTACTTCAAGCATTCAATCAAAGGAAAATTTAGTAACAAATATTAATAATTCTTTTTAATATGGACAATCACCTCTTAAAATTATATAAATATAATAAGAGGTGATTTTTTGTTATATAGAAAGTTTAATAATTTAGATAAAGATGTTTCTGTTTTAGGACTTGGAACGATGAGATTTCCTGTGATAAATAATGATCAGAATAAAATAGATGAACAAAAATCAATAGAAATCATTCGTTATGCGATAGACCATGGCACTAATTATATCGATACAGCATATCCGTACCATGGGGGAAATAGTGAATTAGTAGTAGGGAAAGCCCTTTTGGATGGATATAGAGAGAAAGTGACTCTTGCAACTAAAAATCCTGTATGGCTTGTGAGGAAATATGATGACTTCGAGAAATATTTGGATGAACAACTTCAAAAACTTCAAACGGAATACTTCGATGTTTATATCTTACATGCACTGAACAAAAAAATGTGGGATAAAATTAAAAATTTAGGAGCTCTAAAATTTTTAGATGAAGCTAAGGCGAAAGGTAAAATTAAACTTGCTGGTTTTTCTTTTCACGATGAATTTGAAGTGTATGAAGAAATTATGGATTCGTATAATTGGGATATGTGCATGATTCAGCTTAATTATATAGATCAGGACGAACAAGCGGGATTGAAAGGATTGAGATATGCGGAAGAAAAAGAAGTTCCTATAGTAGTTATGGAACCTTTAAAAGGTGGTTTGCTGGCAAATCCTCCAGAAGATATTCTTTTAAAACTGCAAAAAAGCAGAGAAATTTCTCCTGTAGAATGGTCGTTTAAATGGCTTTCTAATTATCCTATAATCAAAGTTATTCTTAGCGGCATGTCAACCATGGAACAATTAGTTGAAAATCTTGAGATATCTAATGGGCTTGAAGCTGACAATATGACTGAAGAAGATTATAAAGTAATCGATGAAGTTATCGATATGTACAATAGCAGAGACATCATTGATTGTACTAATTGTCAGTATTGCATGCCGTGTCCTGTTGGCGTCAATATACCGTTTAATTTTAAATTATTTAATGATGCTTCAATTTACGGCAGTTTGAAAAACTCGGCTTATCAGTACAATCTGTTGATTAAGCCAGAGGAACAAGCCTCGAATTGTATAGAGTGTCATCAATGTGAACCAAAATGTCCTCAGAAGATAAATATTAGTCAAGAACTCAAAAGAGTAGAGAAATTGTTAAGAACGGATGAAGAATTTGAATCGAATCACTGGGTTTATTAGGAGGGTTTATGATAAAAATTGAAATTCCTCAAGGCGAAAGTTTTGAGATCAAATATTTAGTTTTTGATTATAATGGCACTGTAGCAAACAATGGAATAATTTATCCAAATGTTTTAGAGAGATTAAACAGCTATAATGATTTAGAAATATTTGTGATAACTGCGGATACTTATGGAACTGTAAGAGAAGAGCTGAAAGGTTCTAATATCAAAGTGAAAATCATTTCTAAAGAAAATGGTTCTAAAGATAAAATAAATTTCGTAAAAGAGTTGGGTTCTAAAAACGTCATAGCTTTTGGCAATGGAAGTAATGATAGACTTATGCTTAAAGAAGCTGGTATCGGAATATGCGTTATTGGTGAAGAAGGTGCTTCTATCAAGGCTCTGATGGCATCAGATTTAGTTGTGAATGGTATTGATAGTGCACTGGATTATATTGACCATCCGAAGAAAATCGTTGCAGGTCTAAGAGAATAAAAATATCCATACGAAAGAGTATGGACTTTTTTTGCGAACGCTGTTAACCGTGATGAATTAATGGTTGACAAACAAAGCGTGAGGTATTATCATATTGTGGT
>DAOUQP010000001.1 GCA_030625575.1 Eubacteriales bacterium
GGTATATAATTAAATACGGTTCAAAAAATTTAAGATTTTTTAGAAAGCCGTACATTGAAAATTTAAATATTTGTGGATCTTTTTTTATCGAAGCATATGTTTTCATTATTATTCCTCATTTTTATCTAGTTCATAATTTGCTATGATATCTCGTTTTGAATTCTTCTTGTGTGCAGAATAAAGTTGAGTAGTCGTAACATTGTCATGATCTAATAAATTTTGCACATCATAAATGGAAAATCCAAATTCAATTAATGTGCTGGCCGCCGTCGCTCTCAATTTATGAGGGCTGTAGCCACTATCACGTGGTTTATCAAGTGCAATGGAAGTATATTTTTTTACAAGTTTTCTTATACTTCTTTCACTAAGTCTCTTTTGCTGCATAGAAAGAAACAATGCATCTTCATCATCTGTATTCTTGTAACGCTCGTTTTTTATATAATCCTTAACAGCAGCCTCAATAGATTGATTTAATGGCATAATGGACTCTTTAGCGCGTTTCCTATAGATTACAAATTCTTTTCTAGTGAAGTTAAAAGATGAGATATTCAGTTCTTGTAATTCTTTAAGCCTAAGTCCATAAGTTGTAAATAAAAGAATGATTGCCTTATCTCTAAGTTTAGTTTTATCCCAATATTTTTTTTCGCCTTCAGTTAAACCAGCCCCGGTTTTTACCACTTCCAATAATTTGTTCAATTCTTCTATATAAAGTCTTTTTATTGCATCCGGCTGAGGTTTGGGAAGTTTAATCGGGTTCAATCCTTCGACAATATTCCTATCAACTTGTTCATTTCTATATAGAAATTTGAATAGGGAAGACAGAGCCGATTTTTTTCTTGATAATGCACGGTTGTTATTCTCATATACAGTTGTAGAATCTCCAGAATTTTTGTAATAGCGTGTGCAATAATCTCCTAAAAAAATATTTACATCTCGTGATTTTATTTTATTGAATTCATTTTCTGAGATATATGAAATGTCAGTAGAAGCAGTAATATCTGATTCTTCAATCAAATACTCACAATAAAATTTAATATCATTCAAATACGCATATCTTGAATTTATAGCAACTGCACCTTTTAGATATATAAAATAATCCCTCATGAACTTCGGTAGGGAGTTTTCAATAGCAATAATTTTTTCTATGGTCTGATGTTCTTTAGAAACGATATTATCTGGCTTTGAAGATTTATTATGTATTTTAATCATTTTATCACCTTTTTATAAATAGATTATATTGATATTATAACATTCTTTTACAGGGGAAGGGCTTATATTTTATCTGCAATATGCTATTATGATATAGTAAAGCAATAATCCAACTGTGCCTTAAATGTATATTTAGGGTATAGTTTAAAGGAGCGAAATAATGATAATATCTAAACAATTCAACTTTGATGAATTTACTAAAAAATACCTCAACGAACCATTGGTACATTCCTATTGTAAATCTTGTGAGAATTATAATTTAAATTATTCTTGCCCCGATCACAAAGATTCTCTAATTGAAAAATATAAAAATTATAAATACATAACTGTTTTTATTTATAAAGACACATATGATCAATTTGTTACTCATGAAGATGCATATTGGAATGCTAGAAATTTTATAGATAAAGCAATCTTTGATTTTGAAAAAGAAACAAATTCTATAGGATTGATTCCTGGTAAATGCATACTCTGCAATCCTTGTTTAAAAACACTTGATGAACCATGCCCAACACCGGAGCTTATTAGGCATTCACTTGAAACCATTGGTTTTCATGTTTCAAACATAATTGAAAATGAGTTCAATGAGAAACTTGAATGGGATACCAAAATATTACATTTGGTTTTTGCTGCCTTGAGCAATCAACCTATAACAGCTAAATTTGATGATTTTCTAAAATTTTATATATAAATTAATTTATAGTATTGCGAATAATTATGTTTACCATTATAATATTGTTAGTTTTTACTTAATTACTCCCCTATAATATTTAATAAATATTATACTTTTATACGGCTATTTATAGCCGTATTGTTTTATGTTATTATATTTACAGGTGATTAAAATGAGAGAATATTTACATACTGATTGGAACGAAATACTAGAAAAAGAATTTGAAAAAGATTATTATAAAAAACTAGAATCTTTCTTGGTAAATGAAAATACTGATTTTACTATATACCCAAAGAAAGAAGATGTTTTTAGTGCTCTGAATTATACTTCTTATAGGGATACCAAAGTGGTTATTATAGGGCAAGATCCTTATCATGGGGAAAATCAGGCTCACGGTTTGTGCTTTTCAGTACAACCTACCGTTAAAATCCCCCCTTCCCTTAGAAATATTTATAAAGAATTGAATAAGGATTTAGGATGCACTATTCCTGATAACGGTTATCTTGTAGATTGGGCAAAACAAGGAATATTAATGATTAATACAGTATTGACTGTACGTGCACATGATGCAAATTCTCATCGAAAAAAAGGTTGGGAAATTTTCACAGACGAAATTATTAAAGCTGTCAACAATAAAAAAACCCCAGTAGTTTTTATTCTATGGGGAAATAACGCACAAGAAAAAATCAAGTTGATAACAAATGAAAATCATTATATCATTCAATCGACTCACCCTAGCCCGTTGTCGGCACATCGTGGATTTTTAGGGTCCAAACCATTTTCTAAGACAAATAAATTTTTAGAAGATAATAATCTTAAACCTATAGACTGGAATATAGCCCTTAATTGTTAAGGGCTATATTATTTTTTCAAAACAATATTTGGTAATTTGCATATCTTCGTCTATATGTTCACCAACAAATCGAAATTCAAGCAAGTTTATTAATTTCAACATCGGTATATTCTTATCTTCAATAACGATTTTTATGTATTTAGTATTTAGCTCATCAGCAATTTTGTTTATCTCTTTAATCAACTCATAACCAAATCCCATTCCTCTATATGATTCTAGAACATATAAATTTTCAATAAAGATTGCAGGATCACTAAGCGACCAATTGAGATCTTCATATTTTTTATATTCATCATAGCTCAATTCGATGAAGCCAACTATTTTTTCTTTATAGATATACACATAGTAGTAATGATCGATGCGATAATCAGTAACATCATTAAATAATGCTATATCGTTCATATTAGCCTTTTGAATTGAACCGGTATATAAATAGTCTCTTGAAGATTTCCATTCATTCTCAATATTTTTACTTATTTTATCTAGAAGTGTTCTAATATCACTTTTTTCTCTTTCACTAAATGTAGTCAACAAACTATTAAGAAGCTTGTTTTCTTCCGAAATTACTTCTTGGTATATTTCCCTACCAGTTTGCGTTGGATAAGTTCTTAAAATTCGTTTATCATCTATATCTTTTTGTCTAAAAATAATCTGCTGCGCTTCCAATTTTTTTAAAGCTTTTGCAACAGTTGTTTTATCTATATTCAAGGAATTAACTAAATTAAGTTGGCTGAGTCCAGGATTTTCATTTATAAATATCAAATATGAATACTGACCACGTTTTAAACCATACTCAATATATTTTTTTGAATAAATAATATTAAGGCTTCTTGCAATTTTCTCGATTTCCCTTAAAAAATTACTTTTAATTGGCAATATTATCACATCCCTTTATAAATATAGTATAAAACTTTATAGTTGATAATTCAACCAAAATAAAAACTACATTATGAAAAATAATCCTATAACGTATAGAATTATCAGTCTATTGCTAGGTAATAGTAATCTACCCATTCTTTAGGCAATTCACTCAAATAATGTACCTGTTAGATTATTTTCCTTCCAAAAAATAAAGACTCCTAAGAGTCTTTATACTTTCAATTCTGTATTAATTCTTTCTTTATCTAAATATTTATTTAAAATCGGGACTATATTTTCCTTAATAAATTCATCAACTTGCTCAGATGATCTGCCTATATAATCATTTGGATTCAACAATTTGGAAATATCATTTTCGTTCAATTTGAAAATTGGATTTTTTGATATACGCTCAAGTAAATCATTTTCCAGTCCGTATTCCTTAACTTGTTTCCCGGCTTCCATGGAATGAATTCTAATCGCCTCATGCAATTCTTGTCTGTCCCCACCCTTTTTCACAGCTTCCATAATAATATTCTCTGTTGCCATGAATGGGAGCTCTGACATTACGTGTTTTTCAATTACTTTTGGATAAACCACCAAATTTGAAGTTACATTGATAGCAATGTCAATTATTGAATCAATTGCAAGAAAACTCTCAGGAATAGCCAATCTTTTATTGGCACTGTCATCTAGTGTTCTTTCAAACCACTGAGCACTTTGAGTCAGTTGAGGATTAATTGCCCCTACTATCACAAATCTGCTAAGTGCGGCGATTCTTTCGCTTCTCATCGGATTCCTTTTATAAGCCATTGCAGACGAACCAATTTGACTTTTTTCAAAAGGTTCTTCAATCTCCTTAAGATGTTGTAAAAGTCTAATATCGTTGGTTATTTTATGCATCGATTGTGCAATATTGCTAATAGAATTTAAAACCATAGAATCAATTTTTCTCGAATAAGTTTGCCCAGTAACAGGCATAGATCCTTTAAAATTAAACTTATCTGCAATAAGTTGATCTAATTGTTTTACTTTTTCATGATCATTATTGAATAGATTTAAATAGCTAGCCTGAGTTCCTGTTGTACCCTTTACCCCTCTTAGCATCAACTGATCTATTGTAAACTCGATATATTCAAAGTCAAGCAATAAATCCATTAACCATAATGTTGCTCTTTTCCCTACAGTAGTCAATTGTGCAGGTTGAAAATGAGTAAATCCTAAAGTCGGTAAATCTTTATATTCTATAGAAAACTCTGAAAGTTTGTTCATTAAATATACCAACTTGTTTCTAACTAAATATAATGCATCTCTCATTTGAATAACATCAGTGTTATCACCAACAAAAGCACTTGTAGCACCAAGATGAATTATTGGCTTTGCCTTTGGACATACCTCACCAAATGTATGAACATGCGCCATTACATCATGTCTAAACTTTTTTTCATACATTGCAGCAACATCATAATCTATATCATCAATATGATTTTTCATCTCTTCTATTTGCTCATCGCTTATATTCAATCCCAAACTTTTTTCAGATTCCGCTAATGCAAGCCATAATTTTCTCCATGTTGAAAATTTGTAATTTGGAGAAAAAATTGTCAGCATTTCTTTACTGGCATATCTTGTTTCTAATGGATTTTCATAAAAAGGTTTCATAGTTCCTCCCGAATATTTATTAAGTATATTATTATTTTGTTCGTATTTATTTTATACGAAAATTTATTTTAAATCAAGTATAAAAAAAGACCAGAATAATCTGATCTTTTATCTTGGTTGAATAATTAATTTAATAGCAGTTCTTTCTTCACCATTTATTTCTACATCCGTAAATGCAGGTATGAAAATCAAATCAATTCCTGTTGGTGCAACAAAACCTCTAGCTATAGCTATAGCTTTGACGGACTGATTGATTGCTCCAGCTCCGATTGCTTGAATTTCTGCCTTCCCATGTTCTCTAATAACTCCAGCTATTGCACCAGCAACTGAATTAGGATTTGATTTAGATGAGACTGTTAATACTTCCAAAATAATCCCCCTTTAATATATTTATTTATCTTGGTTGTACAATTAACTTAATTGCTGTTCGTTCTTCACCGTCGATTTCCACGTCGGTAAATGCAGGAATACAAACTAAATCAATTCCTGTTGGTGCAACAAAACCTCTAGCTATTGCTATAGCTTTGATGGACTGATTAATTGCTCCAGCTCCGATTGCTTGAATTTCCGCCATCCCATGTTCTCTAATAACTCCTGCGAGTGCTCCCGCAACTGAATTTGGGTTTGACTTTGATGAAACTTTTAATACTTCCACAATTATTCCTCCTTAAATAGCATAAAAAATATTATTTCTATTGCAAAATATTATTCTAGATATTAACTTATTCTATATTTCTTTAATAAATCCTCTTTTAATTTTGCCAAAAAAATAAAATAGCCCTTATAAAGGGCTATTTTGCATACTCTATTGCTCTTGTTTCTCTAATTATATGGACTTTTACTTGTCCAGGATAATCTAATTCGTTCTCAATTCGTTTACTGATATCTCTTGCCAATACAACCATTTCATCATCATTGATCTTTTCAGGTACAACCATGATTCTAACTTCTCTACCGGCTTGTATAGCATACGATTTTTCAACACTCTCATAACTATTTGTAATGTTTTCTAATGCTTCTAATCTTTTTACATAATTATCAAGTGTTTCTCTTCTAGCACCAGGTCTAGCAGCTGAAATCGCATCAGCAGCAGTAACCAATATTGCCTCGATTGTCTCAGGCTCATAATCGCCATGATGAGTACTCATTGCATGAATAACTAATTTTGATTCTTTATATTTTTTCAAAAGATTCATACCGATTTCAACATGAGTTCCTTCGATTTCGTGATCGACTGCTTTACCAATATCATGTAATAATCCTGCTCGTTTTGCAATTCTAACATCAAGCTCCAATTCAGCAGCCATTGTTCCTGCTAAATAAGCTACTTCAAGAGAATGCTTGAGTACATTTTGTCCATAACTAGTTCTATATTTTAATCTGCCTATTAACTTGATTAGTTCTGGATGAATGTTATGAATTCCCAAATCAAAAGTAGCGTTTTCACCTTCTTCTTTCAATTGTTCTTCCATTTCACGTTTTGATTTCTCAACCATTTCTTCAATTCTTGCTGGATGAATACGTCCATCCACAATCAATTTTTCTAATGCTCCTTTAGCAATCTCTCGTCTCACAGGATCGAATGAAGATAATATTACAGCTTCTGGAGTATCATCAATAATTAAATCCACACCAGTCATTGTCTCTATAGCTCTAATGTTTCTTCCTTCACGCCCTATTATACGTCCCTTCATTTCTTCATTTGGCAACGCAACTACTGAAACTGTAGATTCTGCAACATAATCTGCGGCACATTTTTGAATTGCATAAGCTAAAATTTCTTTTGATTTTTTATCAACTTTTAATTTAGCTTCGCTTTCCATATTTTTAATCATAACAGCTTTTTCATGAGTAAGATTTTTTTCTACATCAAACAATAACTGATTTCTTGCATCTTCAACTGTTAGCAACGCAATTCTTTCAAGTTCTTGTAATTGTTTTTCATGTAGTGAATTAACTTTACTTTCAATACGTTCCAGTTCTTTTTCTTTATTTGTGATAGTTTTCTCTCTAGTTTCAAACTGTACTAATTTATGATCTAAAGATTCTTCTTTTTGTAAATTCCTTCTTTCAACTTTCTGAAGTTCATTACGTCTTTCTCTTGTCTCTTTTTCAAGTTCAATTCTCATTCTATGAACTTCTTCTTTTGCCTCAATCAGCATTTCCTTTTTTGTTGTTTCTGCTTGTTTTTTGGCTTCTAAAATTATAAAATCAGCTTGATCTTCAGCGCTTTTAATTTTCTTCTCAGCAATCGCTTTACGCAATGCATATCCAATCAACAACCCAACAGGAAAGGATACGCCTACAGCAATAATTATTAAATAATTATTAATAGTGCCACCTCCCTTATTTTTTTATATTTCCATTATTATATTAAATAAACATTTGTTAATAGGCTAAAACTACCATATTCATTATAACATAAAAAGAAGCAGTATAACTACTTCTTTTTTTTATGGAATCAATTAACATCTTCTTCAATTGTAAGTCCATTTATATCTCTTACTTTTGTTTCTATTTCATTCATCATTTCGATATTTTCTTCAAGATAAACTTTTACGTTTTCACGACCCTGCCCCAATCTAGTATCGTTGTAACTAAACCAAGATCCAGCCTTTTTCACTATATCATCGTTCACTGCAGAATCTAGTATGCTTCCGGATTTTGAAATTCCTTCTCCATACATAATATCAAATTCAGCTTTTTTAAAAGGTGAAGCAACCTTATTTTTAACAACTTTCACTCTAGTTCTATTGCCGACGATTTCATTGTCCTTTTTAATACTGTCGATTCTTCTAACATCTAATCTTACTGTAGAATAGAACTTTAAAGCATTTCCACCTGTAGTAGTTTCAGGATTACCAAACATAACGCCGATTTTCATTCTTAATTGATTAATAAAAATAACAGATGTATTGGATCTATTGATAATCGCTGTAAGTTTTCTAAGTGCTTGAGACATTAAACGTGCTTGCAATCCTACATGAGAATCTCCCATTTCGCCAGAAATTTCAGCTTTAGGAACTAAAGCGGCCACTGAATCAATAACAATAATATCTATAGCATTACTTCTAACAAGAGCATCTACAATTTCTAGAGCTTGTTCCCCAGTATCCGGTTGAGATAAAATCAAATTATCAATATCTACTCCAATATTTTTAGCGTACGTCGGATCTAACGCATGTTCAGCATCAATAAAAGCTGCAATTCCACCTTTTTTTTGTGCTTCAGCAATAATATGTAAAGTAACTGTAGTTTTTCCAGAAGCCTCTGGACCATATATTTCTGTAATTCTACCTCTTGGAATCCCACCGATTCCCAAAGCGATATCCAACTCTAACGATCCTGTAGGAATACATTCTATCTTTGCAATAGGTCCTTCGTCACCCATCCTCATTATAGAACCTTTTCCGAACTGTTTTTCAATTTGAGAAAGAACACTATCAAGTGCCTTAGCTTTATCTTTCATATTTACCACCTTTCAATCTCGAACGTTTGTTCCTTATTAGTATACCTAATTTTTTACTGTATTACAATAGATTATTCAATAAATTCCAATCGTATCAAGTTTAAAGCATACAAAGCCGCTTTATGTCTGGTGGTATTCCGATCACCAAAAAAATTGTATTTTTTAACTACGGTGCCCTTTGAAGATTTTATAGCAATATACGTCAAACCGACAGGTTTATCTTTTGTTCCACCATCCGGTCCAGCTATACCGGTAATTGAAATACAAATATCCGACTTGGTTTTATTATATAAACCTTCAACCATTTCTCTTGCAACTACCTCACTAACAGCTCCATACGTTTCAAGTGATTGTGTGGAAACATTCAGTTCATCAACCTTGGCTTTATTGCTATATGTAACAATAGAGCGTTCTAATATTTCAGAGGAACCAGGGATATTTACTATCATAGATGAAATCATTCCACCAGTGCAACTCTCAGCTAAAGATAAATTTAAATGTCTCTTTTTTAATAATTCAACGACATTTTTTTCTAAGTTCATATCATTGAATCCGACAAAATTCTTATCGAATATTTTAAGAATCAACTTTGAGTATTTTTCAATATTTGAATTGTCTTTTGAAGTCAACCTAATAATTACATATCTAGGTTTTATATAAGTAGCTATTCTAATGTTTCCATTAGTCTGAATTTCTTTGCTTAAAATTTCTTCTACATTTGATTCTCCAACACCAAATATTACAATATCTTTAATGATGATTTTACCATTCCCCATTTTTTGCAATAATGGAATAGCAAATTCATTGAACATTGGAATATTTTCATTAGGAGGTCCAGGCAATGAAATAACAGATACTTTTTCATGCTTTAAAAACATTCCAGATGCAGTTCCATATCTATTTTTCAAGATTATTGATTCCATAGGAAAATACGCCTGAGAAATATTATTTTGTCCCATTTTACTATTGTATTTTGAAAATTTTTCTTTGATATCTTTCATAACATTTTCAAAAAATATCATTTCACATTCTAATGATTTTGCAATTGAAGCAACAGTAATATCATCATAAGTAGGTCCCAACCCGCCAGTTGTAACGATTAAGTCAACATCATTCGCCAATTCATCAATTGTCTTGATAATATTTATCTCATCATCTTCTATAGTTATATGTTTGACAACTTCAAAACCCAAACTATTCAATTGCACCGATAAGAATTGACTATTTGTGTTGAGAGTCTTACCGGACAACAATTCATTTCCTATAGTTAATATGGCCGCTTTCATTAATTCTCCTTCAACACTTCAATATTTTTAACGATATAATCAACAGCGGATATTATTGTCAACGCCAATGTTATCCACGCTAAAATATCACTTATCGAATAATTATTTATAAGATCAAAATAAGGAGATAGCAATATGACAATTATCGTAAACATTTGAAAATTAGTTTTTAATTTTCCCCAGTAACTTGCAGCAATTACTCTGCCCTCCGAAGCAGCAACCATTCTAAATCCACTGACAATAAACTCTCTACTTATAATTGCTATAACAATCCATGGATTGATTAAATTTAAATATGTTAATGCGACAAAGGCAGAAATAGTCAATATCTTGTCTGCCAACGGGTCGATTAATTTACCGAGTTTTGTTATTAAATTATACTTCCTGGCAATATATCCATCTAAAAAATCAGTAAAAGATGCAATCGAAAAAATTATCAATGCAATAATAAAATTTTGCATAGAATCTACTAACATAAAAATAAGTAGAAATGGAACCATAAGAATTCTTATTAAAGTTAAAATATTAGGTAAATTCATTTAAATCTCTCCTATCAAATCATATTCAAGGCTATCATTTATGTGCACATTGTATATATTCCCGACGATTAATTTTTTATCTGTATGAACATACACAACTCCATCGACTTCTGGTGTATCATATTGAGTTCTCCCCATGTATATAGGTTCTCCTTCAATAATTTCATCGATAATAACGGGTAGAGTTTTATCTATGAAATTTGTCATCATTCTATTTGATATATCAAGTTGTACAGACATAAGTGCGTTATATCTTTGTTCTTTGATTTCTTCATCAATCTTCAAAGGTAAATTATAAGCAGGTGTATTTTCTTCATCGGAATATTTAAAAGCTCCGAGTCTATTAAAAGGATGCGCTGTAATAAATTCAATTAAATCATTGAAATCTTCATCTGTTTCACCAGGAAAACCTACTATGAGTGTAGTTCTAATTACAGCATCAGGAATGTGAAATTTAATTAAATTCAAGACGTCGATAATATTTTCTCTTGTAGTATGACGATTCATCAATTTTAATATTTTGTTGGAACTATGCTGAATCGGAATATCAAAGTATGAAACTACTTTTTCATTACGTTTAATAGACAAAACAAGATCCTCGTCAATAACATCAGGATACATATATTGAATTCTAATCCATTTCAAATCTTCAATTGAATTTAACGAGTCAAGTAAATCTCCCAATTTAAACTCATTGTACAAATCTATACCATAGCGTGTAGTGTCTTGTGCAATTAAAATAATTTCCTTGATGCCACCTTTTACAAGACTTTTGACTTCATCGACAATATCTTCAATTCTTCTACTTCTAAAAGCACCTCTTAGTTGTGGAATTATGCAATATGTACAACTGTTATCACAACCTTCAGCGATTTTAACAAATGCATAGTGTTCTGGCGTCAATATCTTTCTAGGTAAGTGTTCTGGCAGTATCAAGCTTACATTATCAGTTAAAATAATATTGTTCTCCCCATTGTTCACCTTGTCGATTACTGAATCGATATATTGAAATTGTGTCGTTCCAACATATGCAACTACTTCAGGGATTTCTTTGACTAATTCTTCTGCATAACGCTGAGCCAAGCATCCAGAAACTATAATTTTGCTATCAGTGTTGGCGAGCATATTGAAAATCATATCTATGCTCTCTTTTTTTGCATCATTTACAAAAGCACATGTGTTAACAATAACAAATTCAGATTCTTCAGGATTTGCAACTATTTGATAACCTTTCGCCAGTAATATTCCAGTCATATGCTCTGAATCTACTAAGTTTTTTGAACAACCCAATGTTTCTATATATATTTTATTTCTTTTCATCTTTTACCTCTTTATAAAAAATTTCTAATGCGTCGACAGCTTCGTTCGTTAAATTATACTCTATCTCAAAATCATATTCAGTTTGTTTTTTTATTGAATAGTTATATAGTGGATCATAGTATTCCTCTATTAACATTCGTATAATCTCATCAAATTTTTCTTCATTTACAAGTTCAATCAACTTATCAACTTTAGCATGTCCCAATCTTTTTCTTAGATGATTGATAGAATCAATTATTCTCTTACTTTTTAAACTTGGTAAATACAATTCTTTGATAATTGAAATTCTATTTTCAATATTGGTTTTAACCAATACGTGTTTGCCATTTTGCATAGCTTGATAAAATTCATTAGTCATAGAAACAGTTCCAATTCTTTTGCTCTCGCTTTCAACAAATATGAACGGCTTTTCAGTTCTCAATTTTTCAAACACCAAATTCTCAAACATTTTCTGACTTGGGGGCAGTTCATCATATGGTACATTTCCAAATACTGAACCAGCATTTTTTGCCAAATCTTCTAAATCGATAACAGGAATCTCTTTATTGATAAGCCCGTTTAATATTTTAGTCTTACCAACTCCAGTTTGACCGTGAACTACAATCAAAGGTTTACTTTCTAATAATGAATTGCTCTCATTTATCACATGATTGCGATATGTTTTATATCCACCATCTAATTTATATAAATTTGAAACACCAATACTTTTCCCAAATGTATATAAAGTGTCTGATCTCATGCCCCCTCTTGAACAATAAAGTACTATCTTTTCATAGTCCTTTGTCAATTGTTTTAATATTTCAAAAAAACCCTTCAGTTTACCATGAACAACATCAATGCCTTCCATTACCGCTTCAGATTTCCCTTGAGCCTTATATATTTTCCCAACTGTATCTCTTTCAATATCGCTTAATATCGGCCAATTCAATGCTCCTACTATATGAGATTCATCGAATTCTTTTTGTGATCTAACATCAATAAAAATTCTATCATTAAATTTTAGTGCTTCCTCAACATTTACTATTGTCATAAACTCTCCTTATTATTTTGTTCTACTTGTTCGATTGTCATTAAAACTTCTCTTGGTTTACTGCCCTGCGATGGACCGACAATTCCTTTTTCTTCAAGATCATCTATAATTCTGGCAGCTCTATTATAACCTATTCTAAATTTTCTTTGCAACATAGAAACAGAAATTGTTTTTTGAGTTGACAAGAAACTCAAAATTTCAGGTAATAAATCGTCTGAGTCGAATTGCATGGTTAATTGTTCCGCTTCTTTTAAGATATCCTGATTATAGGTAACATCTTTAACTTGTGTTTTAATATGATCGACAATTTTTCCTATTTCATCTTCAGTTATAAACGCGCCTTGAACTCTAATAGGTTTAGATGCTCCAACTGGATTAAAAAGCATGTCCCCTTTTCCAAGTAATTTTTCAGCTCCAGCCATGTCTAATATTGTTCTAGAATCTATTTGGGATGAAACTGAAAACGCTATTCTCGAAGTAATATTCGCTTTTATCAATCCAGTAATAACATCAACTGAAGGTCTTTGGGTCGCAACGATCAAATGTATACCAGCCGCTCTCGCCATTTGAGCCAACCGCGCTATGGCATCTTCCACTTGATTTGGTGCCACCATCATCAAATCAGCCAATTCATCAATAACAACAACTATTTTAGGTAACTTCTCTTCATTTTCTTTTGCATTATATCCTTCAATATCTTTTACATGATTCGTAGCAAACAATTCATACCTTCTAGTCATTTCATTTACCGCCCACCCCAATGCAATAGAAGCTTTTTTAGGGTCGGTAACAACCGGTAAAATCAGATGAGGTATCCCATTGTAAATATTCAGTTCAACCACTTTCGGGTCGATCATCAGTAATTTGACTTCATCAGGATTAGAATTAAACAATAAACTGGTAATGATGGTATTAACACAAACGCTCTTACCTGAACCAGTTGCCCCGGCAATCAACAAATGCGGCATTTCGCTTAAATTCGCGATTACAGGTTTTCCTGATATATCTTTACCCAAAGCCATTGTAAGTTTAGATTTTGATTTCTTGAATTCATCACTCTCTAATATATCTCTAATCTTCACCATGGAGTTTTCTTCATTTGGCACTTCTATACCAACTGCAACTTTACCGTGTACTGGAGCAATTCTTACTTGGCTTACAGCTAAATTTAAAGCTAAATCATCAGATAAAGCAACTATTTTACTGATTTTTATACCCGGTTTTGGTTGTATTTCGTATCTAGTAATTGTAGGCCCTTTATTGATTTCGATTACTTTAGCATCTATTCCAAAGTTTAGCAATGTTCTTTCTAATGTTTCAGCTTTTTCAATTATTTCAGATTTGTTTATTTGTTCATTTTTCATTTGAGATTTTTTTAGTAAAGTCACTTTAGGTTTTACATAATTCAAGACTTTAGAAGTTACATTTTTGTTAAGTTCAGTGACAATTTCTTTTCCAGTTTCGATATCTTTATTATCATCTTGTTCATCGTTAAAATCATTATAATTATAAATTTTTATTTTTTTAGGTTCTTTTTTCTTATCATCATATGAAATTATTTCTTCTTTTTTAATTTCTTTATCTTTTTTGATTTCTTTATCTCTTTTGATTTCTTTATCTCTTTTAATTTTATTATCTTTTATAGGTTTATCAATTTTCACATCAGGCGTTTTAGGCTTATCTTTTTTATTGATTTTTAAGCTGCTGATTTTAAAGTTGGTAAGCAAGATCAACCCAATAGTAGTCATAGTTATTGTAAGAATTAAAAATCCATATTTACCTATACTCGTATATATGATCATGGTCAAAATATTGTTGACAACACCACCACCAACAAGTTGAGTTCCACTGGCAAAGGAACTTTTTATTCCTGATAATGTAATTAATTTCATCGATTCATTTATGTAAATTTCCCTGATTAAATTAAATTGAATAATTGAATTCATCAAGTTTATTGAAATAAAAAGTAAGAAAGTAGCAATAAAATATTTTTTCTTAACCTTTTGAAAATTTTTGTTTATATTCAAAAAGAAACCCAAGAATATTACATATGGTAAATAATATCCACCTTTCCCAAATAAACCGAACACTACATTTCTAACAAAATTCCCTATTATCCCAACTGAATCTGTGTATAATGAAAGAGCAAAAATAATAGTAAAAGAAATTAACAATACAAGTTCGATTTCATAGATTCTCATATCTTTTTTCTCTTCTTTTTTTGTTTTATTAATTAAAGGTTTTTTAGATTTCTTACTTTCTTTTTTATTAGCAGTAACGCGTCCCATAAATACACCCCATAACTATATAATTATATCATATTAATACAAAAAAAAATGGCAAAAGCCATTATGAATCTATATTGAATTCTTTATGAAGACCAATTACAGCGTCATTTGATACTTCACTTCCTACAAGACAACTTATTGTCATATGAGAATCGGAAGTCTGTAATATTTTAATATCTCTATCTTCAAGCGCTTTAACAACCCGCTTCATAATACCTGGAACTCCGTGAATTTTATGCCCGATAATTGTCACTATGCTGCAATTTTCTTTCTTTTTAAAGTCAAGATTCAATTTTTTCAATATATCATCCAGTTCTTTAGAAACATTATTTTGAACAACAAAATACTTATAATCTTCAAAAAAGTTTATCATATCTATGGATATATTATTCTGATACAACGCATTCATCAACTCTTGATCTTTGGTAATGCTAAATTTATAATCTACTTTATATTGAATCCATGAATCATATTTAGTGATTGAAGTAAGTATTCTATCAGATTTATATGAATCTGTAATTTGTGTTCCTACAGAATCATCATGAGTATTTTTTACAACAATATTTAAATGAGATCGTTTTGCTATGTCGACCGCATTAAAATCAACTACTCTCGCTCCATGTTTAGCCATCTCATACATTTCATCATATGTCATATTTTCCAATAATGTTGCACTTTCAACTATTCTAGGATCTGCTGTCATTACACCTTCTACATCAGTATATATTTCTACTTTATCGGCTTTTAATGCTTCTCCAATCAATGTTGCAGTAGTATCCGACCCACCTCTACCCAAGGTAGTGATATTACCGTTGATGCTAATTCCTTGGAACCCGGAAATTACTGGAATAATTCCTTTTTTAATTGTATTTTCCAAATAATCAGTTTTTACGCTTAATACCTTCGCATTACCATAATCTTCATTTGTAATAATGCCGGCTTGAAAACCAGTTAAAGCAGTAGACTTCATTCCGTTATTATTTAAATATGCTGAAATCAACGTTGCAGATATTATTTCTCCACAACTCATTAGCAAATCCAAATCCCTGGTGGAATGCTGTTCATTAATGCTATTATAAAGATTCATCAATGTATCAGTAGCATACGGAGCACTGTTTCTTCCCATTGCAGATACTACCAATATAGGAATATTTCCATTCTTGATATCTAACTCAACCAAGTTTTTTATTCTCTCTCTATCTCTATCACTAGTTACCGATGTACCACCAAATTTTTTTACAATAACATTCAAATCACTCACCCCTAAATACCAGTTGAACCAAATCCACCAGAACCTCTCTGTGTATCTTCCAAGATATCTACTTCAATCAATTCCGCTTGTTCATATTTAGCAATTATCATTTGTGCAATTCGATCACCTGATTTTATTGAGTAAGCTTCATTGCTGAGATTAATAGTCGGTATTTTAATTTCGCCTCTATAATCGCTATCAATTGTGCCTACCGCATTTACAAGACTAATGCCATGTTTAATCGACATTCCACTCCTAGGTCTTAATTGAGCTTCATAACCTTCTTTCAGTTCAATAAAGATTCCAGTAGGAATAAGAGTTCTCTCAAGAGGCTTTAACGTTACAGGTTCATTTAGATAAGCCATTATATCCATACCGGCCGCTCCAACACTTTTGTACTTGGGTAGCGGATTATCAGATTGATTTACAATTTTTATTACTGTCATTTTAACCCTCCAATTTTTCAATTATCAAATTATATATTTTATTTATACTTGTTTTATCAATTTTTCCAACAGAACTCACAGATTTTTTATTCGTAAAAAACAAATCTATTACTGTAGATACATCTTCATAAGAAACATTATTTATTTCATCGATAATTTCTTCAACTGTTTTGATTTTTCGTTTGAATAGCAATTCCTTGGCCATCATACTCATATAAGCATCTGATGTTTCAGTATTTAATACTATATTTCCTATAAGATGTTTCTTTGAATTTTCAAATTCTTCTATTGTAATACCTTTTTCTTTTATTTTTAGCAATTCATCTATAACAACTTCAGTTGCTTTGAATAAATTCTTATGGCTTAGAGAAAACCCAATAGTTGTATTACCTGCATTTTCGTAACTACTGATTTGTGAGTAAATTGAATAAACAAGTCCCTTTTCTTCTCTTACCTTTTGAAACAATCTAGAACTCATTGTTCCTGCCAAAACATTATTAAAAACATGTGCGGCATAATTTAAATCGCTATTGGAATCCGGTCCCCAGAATGCTAAATCAATATGGGTTTGTTCAAATTCTTTTTTCTTGAATTTGAAACCCGTTTGGTTTACTATGGGCTTGAAAATTTGAAAATCATTTTCAGTATAATTATTATACTCTCCAATAGTATTATTTAATTTTTTTAGAACATCTTCTTGATCAAAATTACCTGCAACAGAAATAATCATGTTCTCGCTAGTATAGAACTCTTTCATATACTTAAGTATTTCTTCTTTAGTAATTTTTTTACAGAATCAAAAGTACCTAGTATGGGATGTGTTAAATTTGTTCCGATGTACATGATTTCTGATAATAAATCATAATTGATATCTTCAGGTGAATCTTCATATGATTTTATTTCTTCTTTTATCACTGATTTTTCTTTTTTTATGTCATCTTCATCAAATAACGAATTCATCAACATATCACTAATGATTTCAATAGGTATTTCAAAATCTTTTGACAGCACTTTCGAGTAAATTCCAGTACATTCTTTTGAAGTGTATGCATTTATTTCTCCACCAATGTTATCAATAATACACGCGATATCAAAAGCTGTTCTATTTTTAGTGCCTTTAAACAGCATATGTTCAATCATATGTGAAATACCGTTATCATATTTTTCTTCATATGCAGTCCCAGCCTTAATGAAAAAACCAATTGAAACTGTATTGGAGTATTTCATTTCACACATTATTACATTTATTTTATTTTTCAACTCTTTGATTATATACAACTATATCACCCAATATCAACAAGTAAAAGTGCAAGAGAACTTGCACTTTTATAAACTTAATTTGATTTTTTTTCTTCCTCTTCATTTAATAATACTTTTCTAGAAACACTTGTTTTGCCTTGAGCATCTTTTTCAATTACTTTTACAACTATTTCATCTCCAACTTTAAACAAATCTTCAACTTTATTTAGTCGTTTAATAGTTAATTGCGAAATATGACAAAGTGCATCTTTTCCAGGCAGAAGTTCAACGAAAACTCCAAATTTAGCTATTTTTACAATTTTAGCAGTGTAGATTTCACCAACTTCAATATCCTTCACAATTGTTTCAATTCTCTTAAGAGCTTCTTTTCCACCCTTGCCATCGTTAGCTGTTATAAGAACCATACCGTTTTCGTCGATATCGATTTTTACATCACATTCAGATGTAATCTTTGTTATGACTTTTCCACCAGGTCCTATAATATCTCTAATTTTATCAGGATGAACTTTGATGTTGAATACTCTTGGAGCATATTCAGATAAATCAGATCTTGGTGTTGATATTGATTCACTCATTTTATCCAAAATGAAAAGTCTGCCGACTCTCGCTTGTTCAAGAGCTTTTTCTAATATTTCTCTACCTATTCCTTGAATTTTTATATCCATTTGAATAGCTGTAATTCCTTCTTTTGTTCCAGCTACCTTGAAGTCCATGTCTCCTAAAAAGTCTTCCATGCCTTGAATATCACTTAAAATTGCGATATTTTCATCTTCTTTAATAAGTCCCATAGCAATACCAGCTACAGAATCTTTTATTGGAACACCCGCATCCAATAAAGATAAAGATGAACCACAAATACTTGCTTGTGAAGATGAACCATTACATGACAACACTTCAGAAACTACACGAATTGCATATGGAAAATCTTCTTCACTTGGCAATACTGGTACTAATGCTCTTTCTCCCAATGCTCCATGACCGATTGCTCTTCTATTAGGGCCTCTCATCGGTCCAGCTTCTCCAACAGAAAATGGAGGGAAATTATAGTGATGCATATATCTTCTAGTTTCCTCGTTATCAATACCATCAAGTCTCTGAGCTTCACCAAGAGCACCTAAAGTAGTAAGTGAAAGAGCAGCTGTCAATCCACGCATAAAGTATCCCGAACCATGTGTTCTCGGTATAATTCCTACTTCAGTACTAATTGCTCTTATTTCATCAGGCTTTCTACCATCAGTTCTAATTCCTTCATTAGTAATCATTAAACGCATTTGCTCTTTTTCAAATGATTTAAAGAAACCTTTTGCTGTATTTTTCAACTCATCGGCATTTTCAAATTTCTCTTCTAGAGCAATTGTCATTTTTTCTATAAGATCTTCTTCAGCTTCGCCACGTTCCACTTTATCGTTGATTCGAACTATTTTCAATAATTCTTCATATACAGTCTCTTTTACAAAATCTTTTAATTCTAGATTTTCTTCCGGTTTGATATATTCTTTCTTTTCAACACCAAGCTCATTAACAATATTATCAATAAAACTTACTATTTCTTTTATAGCTTCATGGCCAAATAAAATCGCATTAAGCATTTCTTCTTCTGAAATGATTTTCGATCCTGCCTCTACCATCATAATAGCATCTTTTGTTCCAGCTACAGTCAAGTCCAATAGAGATTTCTCTGCTTGTTCTACAGTTGGGTTGATTACATATTCGCCGTCAACTAAACCAACTTTAACTGCTCCAGTCGGTCCGTTAAAAGGTAAATCAGAAATGCTAAGAGCGATAGATGATCCTATCATTGCTGTAATCTCTGGAGAATTATTTTGATCTACAGATAATACAGTTGCAACGATTTGAACCTCGTTTTTATATCCATCAGGAAACAAAGGTCTAATTGGTCTATCAATTAAACGCGATGTCAATGTAGCGTTTTCTGAAGGTCTTCCCTCTCTTTTGATATAACCGCCAGGGATTTTACCGACAGCATACATTTTTTCTTGATATTCGCAGCTAAGTGGAAAGAAATCCAACCCAACTCTTGGTTTGCTAGAACCAGCAGCAGTTACTAAAACAACTGTGTCTTCGTATCTCATCATTGCAGCGCCTTTTGCTAAAGGTGCATAACGTCCGATTTCAACTTTTAATTCTCTTCCGCCTAAATCCATTTGGAAAATTTTGTTTTCAATACTCATAAATACCTCCTATTATTATTTTGGTATCTTAGAATTTATCCTACTTTTACTAGACAAATAATATTTGCCCACTAAAAGTAGGACAAAAAAAGTAATAAATTCTAAAATCCTATTAAAAGAAAAAGCGGGATTATCCCGCTATCTTTATTTTCTCAAGTTCAATTTTACTAGAATAGCACGATATCTTGCAATATCACTTTTCTTAAGATAGTTTAACAATCTTCTTCTTTGACCAACCATTTTTAAAAGACCTCTTCTTGAGTGATGATCTTTTTTGTGAAGTTTAAGGTGATCATTAAGATAGTTGATTCTATACGTTAATAATGCAATTTGAACTTCTGGTGAACCTGTATCACCTTCATGAGTTTTGTGCTCATTGATGATTTCTTGTTTATTCTCTTTAGTAATCATTTTTTTACCTCCATAATTAATTTATTACACTTGATTCCCTGTGATTCGTTGGAGAATCGAAAGACTGAGAATTAAGTATTTAACAACTTATTCTAACATAATAATTCACTCTCGTAAACTATTAAATATATTATTTACTCTCTCGATATCGAGTTTAATTTGATCAGTGAGTTCCTCATGATTTTGAAATTTTATTTCATCTCTAATTCTTTGGATGAATTCAACTATTATTTCTTTGTTGTATAAATCTCCACTAAAATCAACAATGTATGTTTCAAAATTTAATTCGCTTTGGTTGAATGTAGGATTGAATCCAACATTGGTAATTGAATTATACCGTTTATTTTTTGTTATCACTTGAGTCGCATAAACACCTGGTTTCAACGTATGCATACTTTTATCGATTTTTAAATTAGCAGTTGGAAATCCTAATTTGGCTCCCATTTGTTTTCCCGGTAGAACTATACTTCTATAATAATGTCTTCGCCCAAGAAATTTATTTGCTTCTTCTATGTTCCCCTCTAGAAGCAATTCTCTTATCAAAGTAGAACTAACGCGCATATTATCTATTATTATCGGCTCAACTACATCCAAAGTATAGTTATACTCTTTTTGCAACTCAGTAAGCAAATCGATATTACCTTTTGCATTTTTACCAAATTTAAAATCATGACCAATAATTAAATGTTTCACATCCAAAAAATTCAATACAATATTCTTGATAAATTCCTCTGCAGAAATATTCATATGATTTTTATTGAATTCCAACAATATAAGATAATCTACATCCATTTTATCTATTAATCTTACTTTTTCATCTAGACTAATTATATTTTTTATTTCTTGTCCCGTAATCACTTCTCTAGGAATATTTGAAAATGTATAAACAACAGATTTGATTCCATCTTTTTTGCATTTATCTATCATCGTTTGAATGACTTTATTATGTCCAATATGAAGCCCATCGAAAGTACCAATAGTAACGCCTACTTCATCCTTGATATTATATATTTCATCCATGTCAAATAATACTTCCATAAGTTAGTCCTCACTTAAAAATCTTTTTTTGATTTCAAATTGCATGTTTTCATATTTACCTATGCCCACTAATCTGTTATCATAGATTATTTTCAACAATGGTTTTTCTGTTTTGATTTCTATAGGAATACCCGTTGAGAATTTTTTGTATTCTGATTGGGATAATTCATATTCATCAACGTCTTTTAAAATGTCTCTTATAGGAATTAAAAAAATAAAATTGTTTTCTAAATACATTTTTTCTATTTCTTCCAATGTAAAAGCTTCTTCAATTAAAAAATATTCATTTTCAAGTCTTATTAAATTAGTCATAATCGCACTTGAATTAAGCGCATTGCCGATATCGTCAATTAGACTTCTAACATATGTTCCTCTAGAACATATGATATCAAATATAATTCTATTATCGATAATTTCAAACAACTCAATATGTTTAATATCGATCGTTCTTGATTCTCTTTTAATTTCAATGCCTTTTCTAGCTAATTCATATAATTTTTTACCATCTTTTTTTATTGCAGAATACATCGGTGGAATTTGCTCTGAAATCCCCAGAAAAGATGCCAAAACTTCTTTGATTTCAGAAGTAGTTACATCGATTTCTGAATCAGCATCATGAACCTCTCCCCAAATATCCAGCGTATCACTTGTTTTTCCAAGTAACATCTCAGCTCTATATTTTTTATATGGACTGTGATGATATGGTATTAATTTAGTTGCTGTTCCAATGTAAATGTTCAACACACCAGTAGCCATAGGATCTAAAGTTCCACTATGACCAATTCTTTTTTCATGAAACAACCTTCTAAGGTAACCCACGACATCATGCGATGTCATATTGGGAGGTTTGATTACATTAACTAATCCCTTCATAAATCATACCCAATTCTTTTATAACAATTTTTTTAGCAGCTTCAAGACCTGAATCGACTTCAAATCCCGCAGCATTTACATGGCCGCCTCCACCATTATTAAGAGCGATTGAAGAAACATCGATATCTTTTTTTGATCTCATAGAAATTTTCGCTATATTTTTTCTTTCATCGATTAATATCGCCACTTCTACGCCTTCGATATTTCTAATGCTTTCTACAATGCTGTCTGTATTGTCATTCTCATACTTGTCTTTCAATTCTTTTGATATTGTAACCAACGCTACTTTGCTAACAAAGTAAAACTCAACTTTACTTAATACTTCAGTATTGAACTTGAATTTATTTAAAGGAATATTTTGATAAAGGTACATACTGATTTCAGCAACATCAATTCCTTTTGTAATCAATTCTGCAGCAATTTCATGTGTTTTTGCAGTAGTATTACTATACATGAAATTTCCAGTATCAGAAGCAATCGCTGTATAAAGATCAGTAGCAATATCGCTATCAATATCTATTTTTAGACTATTAAGCAAATTGTAAATAATTTCACCCGTAGCACACGCATCTTCTTTTACTAAATTCAACTCGCCATAAAGAGTATTAGTCTTGTGATGATCGATATTTACAATCGGTTTTACAAGAAACTCTTTTCGATCTTCAAGCCTTCCGATATCACTTGAATCAAGTGCGAATACTATGTCGATCGATTCCATATCAACAGAATTCACCAAATAATCTTCACAATCCAAGAATTTAACATCGTACGGCACGTCATCCATACTGATAATCTTTACATTCTTATTCATTTTTTTCAGACCTTTGGCTAAGGCTAAAGATGAACCAATCGCATCCCCATCAGGTTTAAGATGGGGAAGTATTATAAACGATTGGTTTTTTTTAATAATTTTAATGATATTATTCATCATCATCATCATTCTCATGATTAATATCCAAGCTGTGTATCACTTCTTCAATATGCATGGCATTTTTAATGGAATCATCTAGTTTAAACACAGGTTCTGGAGTGTAATGCAAAGTAATGACTCTGCCGATTTCTCTCCTTATAAATCCTTTTGCCTTGTTTAACCCTTTCATCGCCTCTTCAATATTGATATTATCCTGAAGAAAGCTAATGTAAATATATACATAGCGATGATCTCTTGTAGTCTCCACATGTGTAATGCTGGTAAATTGAGGAATTCTAGGATCTTTAATTTCATTTAAAATTAAATTGCTGACAATTTTTTTAATTTCTTCAGATATCCTTTTGTTTCTATCAAATTTCATCTTATTACCTCCCTATTAATCAAGGGTTCTCTCAATTTCTTCAATAAAGAAAGATTCAATAATATCCCCTTCTTTTAAATCATTGTAATTTTCTAGTCCTACACCACATTCAAATCCAGTAAGAACTTCTTTGGCATCATCCTTAAATCGTTTTAATGATGAAATTTTACCTTCGAAAATTACAATTCCATCTCTAATCAATCTAACGCTTGATTTTCTTGTAACTTTACCTTCAAGGACATAAGCACCAGCAATTGTTCCAACATTAGGTACTTTGAATGTTGTTCTTACTTCTGTTTTACCTTCAACAACTTCTTTATATTCTGGCTCCAATAAACCTGATAAAGCATCTTTTACATCTTTTATAGCTTCATAAATGATTCTATACGTTCTTATTTCAACATTTTCTCTATCAGCAATAGAAGCAACATTAGAACTTGGTCTAACATTAAATCCTACAATCAATGCGGTTGAAGCAGAAGCCAATAAAACATCAGATTCAGTAATAGCTCCGATTTGAGAATGGATAATGTTCACTCGTACTTCTTCATTTGATAATCTTTCTAGCGATTGTTTCAACGCCTCAATAGAACCGTGAACATCAGCTTTGATAACTAAATTAAGATCTTTAATCTCACCATCTTTGATTTGTTCAAATAATTCTTCTAGAGAAACATTCTTTCTATTAGATCTCATAGCTTGAGTTTTCTCGATAGTTATATTTCTTCCTGCATGTATACGCGCATTTTTATCGTCAGTTGTAACATAGAACTTATCACCAGCTACAGGTACCTCGCTCAATCCAATTACTTCTACAGAAGTCGATGGTTTTGCGGCATTAACATTTTTTCCGTTATCGTTGAACATAGCTCTTACTTTACCGGATGTCTTGCCCACGAAAAACGAATCTCCTACTCTCAAAGTTCCATTTTGCACTAAAACTGTCGCAACAGGTCCTCTTCCTTTATCGAGATTGGCTTCAATAACTGTGCCGACACCAGGTCTTTTTGGATTTGCCATTAATTCTTCCATTTCAGCAACAAGCAATACGTTATCTAGCAAAGTGTCAATATTTTCGCCCTTAAGTGCAGACAATTCAACAGCTATTACATCTCCACCCCATTCTTCAATAACGACTCCATGCTCTGAAAGTTCTTGTTTAACACGATCAGGGTTTGCATTTATCTTATCGATTTTATTGATTGCAACAATAATAGGTACGCCTGCAGCTTTCGAGTGATCAATAGCTTCTAATGTTTGCGGCATTACACCATCATCAGCCGCAACAACCAATATAGCGATATCAGTTACTTGTGCGCCTCTTGCTCTTAATGATGTAAAAGCTTCATGACCAGGTGTATCTAAAAATACAATTTTTTTATTCTTGAAATAAATTTCTGAAGCACCAATATGTTGAGTGATTCCACCAGCTTCGCCTTTTGTAACGTCGGTTTTTCTGATGGCGTCTAGTAATGATGTCTTACCATGATCAACGTGTCCCATTACAGTTACTACAGGAGCTCTTGCAACTAAATCTTTATCGCTGTCTTCAAATTCAAATTCCATTTCATTAAGTTCAACTTCTGTAACTTCATTCTCAACTTCAAACCCATATTCTAAAGCCAATAATTCAGCAATATCCAAATCTAATGAAGCATTGATTCCCATCATTTTGTCATAATCGTTCATTAATTTCATGATGATGTCATTAGCTGGTATTCCTACAAGATCTGCAAATTCTCCAATAGTTAATTCTGCTGGCATTACAATAGAAGATCCTTCTTTTACTTCTTTATCTTCTTCCTTTACTTGTTGTTTATAGAAGGCCTTAGATTTTTTTGTTTTTTTAGTATAATCTCTAACATAGCTTTTTTTAACTACATTTGGTTTATCTTTTTTCGTCTCTTCTTTACGATTTTCTACACTCTTCACAGTTTTATTTTTTGAATCTTTAACATTGCTCTTGTTTGCTGGTTTTACATTGCCTTTTGCTTTATCTTTTTTAGGACTTTCTTTTTCTTCTTTTACTGTTTCTTTCATATGTTTTTTTCTTATTTTCAATGCATCTAAATCATCTATAGCACTCATGTGATTTTTCACTTCAATACCTAAAGACAATAATTCATCTATGATTACTTTGCTTGAAAGATTCAGTTCTTTAGCTAATTGATGTATTCGGACCTTTGTCAAAAGATCACCTCCGTTATTCTTTTTCTTCTGAGTAATATGCCAGTATTCGTTTTGCAAAATTCTTGTTTTTAATTCCGAAAATTGATTTGTTGTATTGTCCGATAGAATGGGACAACTCATCTTTAGTGGAATATTTTATTACTTTTATCATATGCTCATCTGCTTCTTTCCTGATTTTCTTTTCAGAATTTTGGGAAATATCATTGGCTAGTATAACTAATTCGATTTTTCCTTTTTTAATCTGTTGAGCAACTTGCATATAACCAAATGCAATATTATTTGATTTTCTTGCAAAACTTAATAAAGATAAAATTTTACTTTTCATCAGTAAATTCCTTTTTTAATTGTTCGTATATTTCATCAGGTATTTTCATACCAAACGCTCTACTAAAAGCATTTTTTTTCTGAGCAGCTTCAAAGCATTCGATTTTCTTACAAATATATGCTCCGCGCCCATTTGCTTTACCAGTAAAATCTACAGAAAAATCATTTTCTTTAGTTTTAACAATTCTTATCATTGTCCGCTTATCAAAATGTTCATTACAACCTACACATTTTCTTAAAGGAATCTTTTTTTCTTTCAATTATATCAACTCCTTATGCTTCAGTTAGAATTTCACTGTTTTGCATTTCATTAAATTGAGATACACTCTTTATATCAATTTTCCAATTAGTAAGTTTTGCAGCCAATCTAGCATTTTGGCCTTCACGTCCAATCGCAAGAGATAATTGATAATCAGGGACAACAACTAATGCGCCATGTATTTCTTCTTTGATTATAACATTTTCAACCTTAGATGGACTCAATGCATTTGTGATATAAACAGCAGGGTCTTCACTCCACTCTATAATATCTATTTTTTCACCACTTAATTCATCAACAACATTTTGTACTCTACTACCCTTTTGTCCAACACAAGATCCAACTGGATCAACATTTTCATTTGATGAATAAACTGCAATTTTTGAACGAGATCCCGGTTCTCTAGAAATACTTCTGATTTCTACCAATCCATCATGTATTTCAGGTACTTCTAATTCAAACAATCTTTTAACTAAACCTATATTGGTTCTTGAGACAAATATCTGAGGAGCTTTGTTGGTTTTTTTGACTTCTGTTATATATGTCTTTATTCTATCTCCAGGTTTATAATGTTCATTTTCTATTTGCTCAGTAGGCAGCAACATAGCCTCTGCTCTTCCTAAGTCGATAAATATTGTACCTTTAGAAATTCTCTGAATAATGCCGGTGATTATCTCAGATTCTCTTGAAACAAATGTATCGTAAATAACATTTCTCTCTGCTTCTCTTATACGTTGAACAACAACTTGTTTTGCCGCCAGCGCTGCAATTCTACCAAAATTATTTGGAGTTACATCTTTTTCATATACGTCTCCAATAGAGAAGTTAGGATTGATTTCTTTCACAACATCTAAAGAAATTTGATCAAATTCATTTTCTACTGTTTCTACAATGTTTAAAATCTCTATAACTTTGAACTTTCCAGTTTCTTCATCAATTTCGACCTTAATATTTATTGCACTTCCAAAATTCTTTTTATATGCAGTAATTAAAGCTGCTTCAACTGATTCAATTAATATTTCAGCTGAAATGCCTTTATCTTTTTCAATTTGATAAATAGCATCAAATAATTCGTTCTTCATCTTTTTCCTCCTTATTTAAAATTCAGCGATTAATTTTACTGAAGCCGCCTTATCTCTAGGAATAACAATATTATTCTCTACCAGTTCACTATCGACTATAATTTGTTTATCAATATAGTCAACCAAAGTACCTATGATTATTTTTTGACCATTGATTGTTTGATACAATTTTATCTGTATTTTTTTTCCTTTGAATTTAGTAAAATCGCTATCTTTTTTTAATGTTCTTTCAACTCCTGGCGAAGATACTTCAAGATAATAATTTTCTTCAATCGGGTCTATTTCATCTAGCTTTTGATTGAGAAATGTACTTACTGCCTGACAATCGTCTAAAGAAACTCCACCTTCTTTATCAATATAAACTCTCAAATATCTATGAGGTCCTTCTTTGACAAATTCAATATCTACTAATTCATAGTTGTTCTCTTCTAAAAATGGTGTTACTTTTGCACTTACAATTTGTGCAACTGTTCCCTTACTCATATTTTAACCTCCTCTTTTACAACAACAAAGAGTGGGAAATCCCCACTCTTTTGTCAATCATCTATACGTTTACACTATTTTATCATAGTATTAGAAGTTTTGCAAATCTAAGAATTGCAATTGATTTGTTTCCGGAAGGTTCTTGAGACAACCGTGTATTCCTAGAGTCTCAATAACAGTTTTAGAACTTTTAGTTCTAATTCTCAAATCTTCTTTAGATATGAATTCTTCTCTTTGACCTTCATTATAAATATTTCTGGCGACGTTTTCTCCAACTCCAGACAAAGCCTGCAACGGAGGTAATATTTTCCCGTCTTCAACTCTAAATTCATTATAATGCGACTGATAAAGATTCACCTTTAAAAATTCAAAACCTCTAGCGTACATTTCATAAACAACTTCTAGTACAGTTGATAAATCTTGTTCTTTTTTAGTCGCCTTATCAATTTTACTGATTTCATCCAGTTTAAGCCTCACCGCTTCTTTTCCTTGCGTAATTAATTCTGCGTCAAAATCAGCTACTTTTGATGCAAAATAAGTGGCATAGAAAGCGAGGGGATAATGTACTTTAAAATATGCTATTCTAAACGACATCATTACATAGGCAGCTGCATGTGCTTTTGGAAACATATATTTGATTTTATTACACGAATCTATATACCACTTCGGAATATCATGTTGATTCATCAATTTAATTTGATCTTCGGTAAGACCTTTACCTTTTCTTACTCTTTCCATAATAGTAAACGCTTCTTTATGCGGCAAATCATTTTGAATCAAGTAATTCATAATGTCATCTCTTGTCGATATTACATCCTTGAGCTTTGCAGTATTAGAGCGCACCAATTCCTGAGCATTATTGATCCATACATCGGTTCCATGGCTAAGACCGGAAATCCTAACTAGTTCGGCAAACGTCGTCGGATTTGTATCTTTCAACATTTGTCTAACGAATTTGGTTCCAAATTCAGGTATTCCAAGACTACCGATTTCTTCTTTATAATTATTATCGATTTTTTTCAAAGCTTTTGTCGATGTAAATATAGATATTGTGTCTTTGTCATCTAGAGGTACATCTTGAATATCAACACCCGTTATAAGCTCAAGCTGTCTAATGATCGTCGGAACATCATGTCCTAGAATATCAAGTTTCAATATTCTACCGCTTATTGAATGATAATCGAAATGAGTTGTTATAACTCCAGAACTAGAATCGTTTGCAGGATACTGTATTGGTGTAAAGTCATGAATGTCTTTGTAGTTAGGTACAACCATGATGCCTCCAGGATGCTGTCCAGTGGTTCTTCTTATACCAGTACATCCTTTTATCAGTCTATTGATTTCACGGTTGCTTACCTTTATATCATTATCCTCGAAGTAATTCTTAACAAATCCATATGCTGTTTTATCGGCAATCGTTCCAATAGTTCCAGCTTTATAAACATATCCTTCACCAAATAGAACTTCTGTGTATTTATGTGAGTTGGCCTGATATACACCAGCAAAATTCAAGTCGATATCAGGTTCTTTGTCTCCTTCAAAACCTAAGAAAACTTCAAAGGGGATATCATGTCCATCTTTTTTAAGATTTTCGCCACACTCCGGACATGTTTTATCAGGCAAATCCACCCCGCTGCCACTCATTTCAGAACTTGTAAATTCACTATATTTGCAATTATTACAAATATAATGAGGAGGCAATGGATTAACCTCGGTAATATCGCTCATGGTAGCTGCAAAGGACGATCCGACAGATCCTCTCGATCCTACAAGAAATCCATCTTCCAATGATTTGGCAACCAACTTTTGTGCAATTATATACATTACAGCATAACCATTTGAAATTATTGAATTCAGTTCTCTTTCAAGTCTTTTCTCAACAATTTCAGGTAACGCTTCGCCATAAATCTTTCGAGCTTTTTGATAACACATATTTCTCAGATCTTCTTCTGAACCTTCTATTTTAGGAGGAAATGTGCCTTTAGGTATTGGTAATATCGAATCATCAATTAGGTCGGCAATCAAATTTGTATTTTTTACAACTACTTCATATCTCTTTTGCTGATCTAAGAAACTAAAATCTTCTGATATTTCATCTGTTGTCTTAAAATGCAACGGAGGTTGATCTGTATCTCTATATTTTTGACCAGCCATCAAAATTTTTCTATAAATTGAATCACTTGGTTCTAAAAAATGTACATCTCCAGTGGCTACAACCGGCTTTTGAGTCAATTCACCAAGTTTAATGATTTTTTTAATGATATCTCTTAACTGATTTTCACTTTTTAATTTGCCGTTTTTTATCAAATGGTAACTATTTGCAATAGGTTGTATCTCGAAGTAATCATAGAATTTGGCAACCTCAAGCATTTCTTCGGGTTGAAGACCTTTGATGAATCCTTGATAAATCTCTCCAGAATCACATGCGCTACCCAATAGTAAACCTTTTCTATAATTATTGATCAATGATTTTGGCAACCTCGGTTTTTTATAATAATATTTCAAATGCGATTCTGAAATCAATTTGTATAGATTTTTCAAACCACTTTGAGTTTGCGTCAGGATAGTGACATGAAAAAATTCTCTTGAGTTCAAATTTTTATCATCTATTTGAATATTATTGACATCGGAAAGTATTTTTATTCCTCTACTTTCTAAATCATTAAGCTGATTGATAAATATTTTCGCCGTGGCAACTGCATCGTCAACCGCCCTATGGTGATTTTCTAAAACTATTCCATAATACTTGACTAAATTACTTAATTTATGTCGTTTGATATTCTTGAGTAATATTCTACTCAATTTTAGTGTATCAATAATAATGTTATCAAATTTATATTGAAATTCCTTGCAATTGAATTTGATAAAACTTGTATCAAAATCTGCATTATGAGCAATAACCGGCAAATCGCCTATGAATTCCAAAAATTTCGGTAAAGCGATTCCAACAGTTTCTTTACCTTTTAAATCATCATCGGTTATTCCTGTCAACTCAATAATTTTTAAAGGAAGTGCAACCTCAGGATCGATCAACACATTGAAACTATCGATAATCTCTCTATTCTTGATTTTCACTGCACCGATCTCAATTATTTTATCCGCAGTATATGAAAAACCTGTAGTCTCGATGTCAAAAATAATAAATTCTTGATCTAAATCCAAATCATTGGCATTATTGATAATTTTACTCATATCATCGAAGAGGTACCCTTCAACTCCATAAATAACTTTGATATCATGTGCTTTTGCAGCATCCATCGCATCAGGAAACGCCTGTATCACACCGTGGTCAGTAATAGCGACCGCGCTATGTCCCCATTCTTTCGCTCTAGCAATTAAATCTTTAACAGGGGTGATTCCATCCATTTCACTCATATTTGTATGAAGATGCAGCTCTACTCTTTTCTCAGGAGAATTATCTTCTCTAACAACTTCTTTAACATCTAACTTATTAATCGCATTTGGAAATAAAATCAATTCTTTTCCAAAAGTATCATATCGAATGGTTCCTTCAAAGGCATAATATTGATTAATATCAATGCTTTCATATAATTGCTCAAAATCTTTCTTTGTCAAAAACAATTTTACACCAATCGAATCAGTTAAATCAGTGATTGATATGGTAACTAATATTTTGCCGCCCTTTAATTCTCTTTTTTCTTTTTCAAATACTTTACCATGAACAAGCACCTTTGTTTCTTCTTCGATGATATCGCATATTTTTTCAACGTTGCCTTTTGTCATGCGTTTGTAAATAACTGAACCTGAATTGGTTTTTGCGGTTTTTTTACTTTCTTTTTTGTTTTCACTGATATTTACTTCTTTAAGAGCTTCTTTTACAATCTCTCTTTCCTTTGTTTCTTGATCATTACTAAATACCTCTAATTTATCTTCATTGTTGATATGGCATTTTATATTTACATTGATGCCGTATTTTTCGCTATACATATTTTGTATCGAATTATCGATTTTATTGTTCTTTATCATATCTATAGACATTTCACTATCCAAAGTAACAATAATTTCATTGTTGACTTCTCTTCTCTTTGATTCCAATAATAATTGTTGAACAACAGGCATTTTCTGTGTTGTCTCTACAACTATCTCATTCCAAAGGTCTAAAGGAATAGTGGAATCAATAGATTTTCTTCTCAATTCTTCAAACTTTATAGAATCAACGTAAGGCAAGGCTACTTGAATATCTTCAATTAGTCCTTTAATTGATGTTTGAGTCAATTGGTGATCATCAGCAAGTATGAATTTTAATGTGTTGATGTTTCTATCAAAGATAATTTGGCTAAAAACCTTAGGATTATCTAGCGTATTACCAAGTATTTTCTTAAGCTTATTCGACATATTATTCCCCTATAATTTTTCTATTTCTTTTAATAATTCTTCAACTATATTCTCTTCCTCGATTTTTCTTATCGGTTTGCCCTTTTTGAACAACAAGGCCTCGCCCTTTCCTCCTGCTATACCGATATCAGCCTCTTTTGCTTCTCCCGGCCCATTTACAACGCACCCCATAACAGCAACAGTAATCGGTTTTTTTACAGACTCCAAGGCTTTCTCGACTCTATTTGCAATCTCTATTATATTGATGTTGGTTCTACCACAAGTCGGACACGCAATAAGCTTAGGACCAAACAGTCGCAAATCGAGATCTTGCAAAATCATTTTTGCAACTCTGATTTCTTCGACTGGATCAGCCGAAAGCGAGACGCGAATGGTATCCCCTATATCGCTTAATAAAAGATTACCGATTCCAAGCGCGGATTTTACGGTTCCTCCCAATAAAGTTCCAGCCTCTGTAACACCAAGGTGAAGAGGATAATCCGATTTTGAGTGAATCAATTTATATGCTTCTATGGTTTTGAGTACATCTGACGACTTCAACGACAATACAATTTGATTATAATTTAAATCCTCAAGTATTTTTATGTGATTCAAAGCGCTTTCCACCATGGCTTTCGGCGTTGGTCCTTTATATTTGTCAATAAGATAATCTTCTATGCTGCCAGAATTGACACCGATTCTTATAGGTATGTTTTTATCGTTTATACGATCGACTATTTCTTTTACCTTCCACTTGGCTCCAATATTTCCCGGATTTATTCTTATCTTGTCTATTCCATTATCAACAGATTCAATAGCCAACCTGTAATCAAAATGAATATCTGCAACTAAAGGAATATGAATTTCTTTTTTTATCTCTTTTATCGCCTTTGCAGCATCCATATCTGGAACTGCGACGCGAACGATTTCACACCCCGATTTTTCAAGTTCCAAAATCTGTTTTACAGTCGATTGAACATCCTGAGTTTTTGTTGTAGTCATCGATTGAATTATTATTGGATTCGTTCCTCCAATTAAAACGTTTCCAACTTGTACTGTTTTTTTTATCTTTTTCATATATACACTCCTAAAAAAGGTTGATTAAATCTTTGAATAAAATAAATACCATCAAGCCCATAAGTATGGCAAAACCAATAAAATGAACAAATCCTTCCTTCTCTGGAGGAAGCGGTTTCCCTCTAACTATTTCCAATATTATAAAAACAAGTCTTCCACCATCCAATGCTGGAAATGGAAGCAAGTTTATTATTCCTAAATTAATCGATAAATAAGCTGCGATGAATAATAGAGACAAAATTCCCGTATCGGCAGCCTCTCCAATAATACCCACTATTCCAACAGGGCCAATTATTTCTCCTTCCACTTCATTACCAGATATCATGTCACCCAAAAAAGCAAAAATGCTTTTGAAAATATATACCGTCTGATTCCAACCAGAAGAAATGGATTTCAATAGTGATTTTTCTATCGTAGGTACAATTCCAACGATTTTCCGATTGGTTTCTTCTTCCAAAGCAGGAGTAATGCGAAAATCCAATAAATTTTCATTTCTTATAACTGTTATAAATATATCATCTTCCGAACTTCCGATTGCGTAAGAAACGTCTGCCCATGATTTTATTTCTATATCGTTAATTGTTTTTATCTCGTCTCCAGGTAAAATGCCCGCTAAAGAAGCCGGATTACCATAAAAAACCTCATCTATCGTAGTTGTTGGAATACCAACATTAAATGAAATAATACCAAGAAGCAAAATAGCCAGAATGAAATTCATCAACGGTCCAGCAACTATTACTGATAATCTCTTGAAAGGATTTTGATTTGAAAAGCCTCTAGGATTATCTGATATTTCATCTTCTCCGTCCATTTTAACAAATCCACCGACAGGAAATAATCTAAGTGAATAATCTGTTTCGCCCTTCTTCTTACTGGCGATTTTAGGTCCGAAACCGATGCTGAATTCGTTGACTTTAATGCCGTTTAACTTAGCTATAGCAAAATGCCCGCCCTCATGAAACAAAACTATTAATCCAAATACAATAATAAAACTGATAATTGTTGTAAACATATCTAATCTCCTATTCTAATCTTTCTCTTATTTCTTTATCTAAAGCAATAATATCTTCTATAGTCGGGTTTATAATTCTTCTATGATTCATTAATTCTTTTTCAATTGTATCTGTAATGTCATAAAATCCAATTTGATCTTTTAAATAATGGTGAACCATTATTTCGTTTACAGTATTGTAAATAGTAGGAAAAGAATCTCCCTTTTCTATTGAATAATACGCTAAATCCAAACCAGGGAACACATCTCTTCTAGGAGCTTCAAATGTCAACTGATTATATTTCATAAAATCAAATCTTTCCAATTGTATCGGCTTTCGATCTGGGTAATTAAGCGCATAATGAATCGGCAAGCGCATATCCGGCCTACCCATTTGAGCAATTATTGAAGAATCCTTATACTGCACCAACGAATGAATAATGCTCTGAGGATGAACAACCACTTCAATATTTTCTGGAGCGATGTCGAATAACCACTTTGCCTCGATAACTTCTAAACCTTTATTTACTAAAGTTGCAGAATCGATGCTTATTTTTCTACCCATATCCCAGTTGGGATGTTTCAATGCTTCATAAGCTTTTTTATTTGAAATTTCATTTTTTGACAGGGTTCTAAACGGCCCACCAGATGCCGTCAAAATCAATTTTTCAACACTTGAAATATCGTTGCCTTGAAGACTCTGAAAAATCGCACTATGCTCTGAATCAACCGGCAATATGACACTATTGTTATTATAAACTTCTTTCATGATAATATGACCAGCCGTGACTAAAGATTCCTTATTGGCAAGTGCTAAAACAACTTTATTTTTAGCTGCAGTATATGTCGGTAACAATCCAATATTGCCAACTAAAGCATTAAGCAAAATATCTATTTTTTCTTTGTCTATCAAACTTATAATTTTATCCATACCATACAATAATGTCGCATCAAAATTCATTGATTTAGTTTTATTATAAGAATCATAATCTGTAATGACAACATATTCAGGTTTGAATTCTAAACTTTGTCTATTCAACAGTTCAATGTTCTTATGACCACTGATAAAGACTACCTCATACAATTCTTTGTTTTCTCTAATTACATCTAGCGTCTGGGTACCGATAGATCCTGTGGATCCTAAAATACCTATTTTTTTCATTTTATACACCTACTTATTTAATCAACTCACATTATAACACAAAAAAACTCTTAAAGCTTAGCCTTAAGAGTTAATGAACAAATATATAATCGGTATGATTATGAGTACGCTATCAAACCTATCCAACATGCCACCGTGCCCTGGCATTATAAATCCAAAATCCTTGATTTTAAATGTTCTTTTAATTTTCGAGGCTATTAAATCACCTAGCTGAGATAATATTGTAGTGATAAACACAAATATTATAAATACATAAACTGACGATAATGCTTGTAAATTAAAATAATAATAAAAAATCACACTAATCAAAACAGAGCCACATACACCACCTATAGATCCCTCGATGGTTTTTTTAGGACTTATTGTTGGCGCCAATTTATGTTTTCCAAATATTCTACCAATAAAATATGCAAAAGTATCAGAACCCCATGCAATAACAAAGATCATCCATATCATCATGGGAAATTTTGAACTTGCTATCAAATTAAGCAGATAAATCGGAACAATAATATAGAATATTGAAATTTGAAAAATTCCTATTTTTTCAATATTAAGTTTCTTAGAATTCAACCCCGCAAGTAAAAATACAAACAACAATATAATTAAATATATTTCAAAATAAACAAAGCCGATAAAATATAAGTAAGCAGTTGTTAATAATCCACCTATAAAAGTATAAAAATTTAAAATACCAGTGGATGAATAATACTCATAAAGAGTAATTCCTATAACGACGAAAGAAGCAATTTGAAGTACTAAACCACCCTTTAGAAGTATAAAGAAAAATATCGGTAATGCTATAATTGAGCTGATAAGTCTTTTAATCATCCGAAAGTCCTCCGAAACGTCTATCTCTCTTTGTATATTCTACTAAAGCCTTTTCAAATTCCACTTCATTGAAATCCGGCCAGAAAACATCCGTAAAATATAACTCGGTATATGCCAATTGCCACAAAAGAAAATTGCTTAATCTTAATTCTCCACTAGTTCTAATCAACAAATCTGGATCAGGTATATCTTTAGTATATAAATACTTATTGAAACTTTCTTCAGTAACGGCTTTGACATTATCATTTGAGATAATCTCGTTGATGCCTTTTACTATTTCACTTCTACCACTATAGTTTAAAGCGATATTAACAGTAATTGTAGTGTTGCCTTTAGTAATTTCAATAGAATTAGCCACTTCATTTTGTAATTCTTCAGGGAAACTACTCATGTCGCCAATTATATTTAATTTAGCTCCTTCTTTTAAGAAAGCTTTAGTTTCTTTTCTTAAATAAGCTAAAAGTATATTCATTAACGCGTTAATTTCATCCTTTGGTCTTTTCCAATTTTCAGTTGAAAAAGCATAAAAAGTCACATGTTTAATGCCTATGTTTTTTGCATAAGTAATAATGCTTCTTAAATTCTCAGTACCTGCTTTATGTCCCATGGTTCTTGGTAAGAAACGTTTCTTTGCCCAACGACCATTGCCGTCCATTATAAATGCCACATGTACTGGAATCTTCAACTGATTTTTCATAAATATCCTCCTATAATTGAAGGGTTGTATAAGCTACAATCAAATGTACTTCTTTTTCAATCATTCTCTGCGCGATAACCATCGTCTCCGATATTTTATAATCGAAATGCTCAATATCTCTTCTATTGATGGTTTCAGTAATTATAATACTTATACTTTTATCGTATTCATAGATTTTTCGACGCGCTTCATCTATCGGTAAAGATCTAACATCTGGAATCATTTAAAGCTCCATAATCTCTTCTTCTTTTTGTTTAACAAGATCGTCAATCATCTTAACATATTTATCGGTCATTTTTTGAACCGCATCTTCAGCTGATTTAAGAGTATCCTCAGTAATTTCATTGTCTTTTTCTTGTTTTTTTAATTTATCATTTGCATCTCGTCTTTCATTTCTTAAGGCGATTTTAGAATTCTCTCCAACTTTTTTAACCAATTTCGCTAATTCTTTTCTTCTATCTTCTGTCAAAATAGGTAAACCAAGACGAATGCTTTTACCATCATTTGAAGGATTGATCCCCAAGTCAGAAACCATAATTGATTTTTCAATCGCTTGAATAGTAGTTGGATCGTATGGTTGAATCATCAACATTCTAGGTTCAGGAACAGATATATTGGCTAATTGTTTAAGCGGAGTATCCACTCCATAATAATCCACAGTGATATGGTCTAGTAGTGACGGGTTCGCTCTTCCCGCTCGAATACTGTGTAATTCATCCTTCATCACTTGAATAGTCTTCTCCATTTTGTTATTTAAAAAATCTTGAATATAATTTTCCATTAAAAATTCCTCCTTATTTCAGTTCCGATTTTTTCTCCATTCAATATTCTAATAATATTATGAGGTTCATCCAATCCAAATATGTGAATCGGAATATCATTATCATTTAATAGAGTTGCAGCAGTTAAATCGATAACCTGAAGTTCTTTATCAATAACTTCCTTATAAGTTAGTTTATCAAATTTTTTAGCATCTTTAAACACTTTTGGATCTTTATCATAAACAGCATCAATATTTTTAGCAAACAAAATTTTTGAAGCATCAATTTCAGCAGCTCTTAAAGCGGCAGTTGTATCTGTTGAAAAGAAAGGATTTCCAGTTCCAGCTGAAAAAATAACAACTCTTTTCTTTTCCAAATGTCTTACTGCTTTTCTTCTTATATACGGTTCAGCTACTTTATTCATCTCTATAGCCGACATGACTCTAGTTGGAATACCTATATTTTCTATAGTACTTTGTAATGCGAGGGAATTGATTACTGTAGCAAGCATTCCCATGTAATCAGCAGTTGAACGATCCATATCTTGACTACTTCTACCTCTCCAGAAGTTTCCGCCTCCTATTACAATAGCAATCTCATAACCTAAATCATAAGCATTTTTTATTTCTATTGCAATTTCATCTAAAGTAGTGAAGTTTATACCCATACCGTGTTCTTTGGCAATTGCTTCACCACTCAATTTAAGTATAATTCTATTTTCGTGTTTACTATTCATATTTTTCCCCTCCACTTTTAATTATTATCTTAAAAAAAGAGAACACAACGTGTTCTCTTATTCTCTTATTGTAATTGTTTTGCAACTTCTTCAGCGAAATTTTCTTCTTTCTTCTCGATACCTTCGCCTAATTCATATCTAGAAAATCTTCTAATGCTTAAATTTTCACCAATTTTAGAAATTTTTTCAGTTAACAATTCGCCGATTGTAATATCCGGATTTTTAACAAAAGGTTGTTCTAACAAACAAATCTCTTTATAGAATTTCGAAATTCTACCTTCAACCATTTTATCAATTATCTTTTCAGGTTTTCCTTCGTTCAATGCCTGAGTTTTCAATATTTCTTTTTCTTTTTCAACTGCTTCTGCAGGAACATCTTCAATTCGAACATAAGTAGGATTAGCAGCTGCTATTTGCATAGCTACGTCTTTTGTAAACTGAACGAATTCTTCATTTTTAGAAACGAAATCAGTTTCAGCATTGACTTCTACCAATACACCAATTCTACCACCATGAACATAAGAAGTTACCATTCCTTCTGATGCAATTCTTCCAGATTTTTTAGCAGCCTTAGCAATTCCTTTTTCTCTTAACAATTTTACCGCATTATCCATATTACAATCTGTTTCAGTCAATGCATTTTTACAATCCAGCATTCCCGCCCCAGTCATTTCTCTAAGCTCTTTAACCATACTAGCTGATACTTTAGCCATTACATTTCCTCCTTGTATATGTATAAGGGTAAGAAAATCATCCTTACCCTTTTTTATTACTCTTTAATTTGTTCTTTTTCTTCAGTTTTAACTTCTTCAACAGTATCGACAACTTGTGAACCTTCAATAACAGCATTTGCCATTGTTGCCGCAATTAATTTAACTGCACGAATCGCATCGTCGTTACCCGGAATCGGATAATCTACATCGTCAGGATCACAGTTTGTATCTACTATTCCTATTACTGGTATATTCAACAATCTAGCTTCATGAATAGCAATTTTTTCTTTTTTAGGATCTACAATGAATAACGCATCAGGTAAACCATTCATATCTCTAATTCCACCTAAGAACTTTTCAAGTCTATCTCTTTTTAATTTTAATTTAATAACTTCTTTTTTAGTTAAAGATTCAAATACTCCATCTTTTTCCATTTTCTCGATACTTTCCAACAAGTCGATTCTTTTCTTGATAGTTTTAAAGTTAGTCAACATACCACCCAACCATCTTTGGCTGACATAGTATTGACCTGATCTTTTAGCTTCAATTTCTATAGACTCTTGAGCTTGTTTTTTTGTTCCAACAAATAATACTCTACCACCATCTGCACTAATACTACGAACTACCTCATATGCTTCTTCAATTTTCTTAACAGTTTTTTGCAAATCAATGATATAAATACCATTTCTTTCTGTGAAAATGTATGGAGCCATCTTAGGATTCCATCTTCTAGTTTGATGTCCAAAATGAACACCCGCTTCTAATAATTGTTTCATACTTACAACTGACATAATATTCCTCCTTGTTTTTTCCTCCGAGCTTATCTTCCTCTCATGCAACCTCTTCGGCACAACGCAATCAAGTCAAAACCCGTGTGATTTTAAACCCATAACATAATATCATAGGGTTACTATTAATTCAATAGAAACGCAATATTTTATTTGTTATATTTATATAATTCGTCTACTAAATAATCGTTTAATATACGAATATGAGTTCCTTTCATCCCTAAAGATCGCGAATCTATAATACCTGCACTTTCAAATTTTCTCAGTGCATTAACAATAACCGATCTTGTTATTCCTACTCTATCAGCAACCTTTGAAGCAACCAATAAACCATCCTCACCATTCAACTCTTTAAAAATGTGAATCATAGCTTCCAATTCAGAATAAGATAAAGTTTCTATAGCAATTTGTACAACTGCTTTTTTTCTCGCATTTTCTTCAAGTTTTAATCTATTAGATCGAATAATTTCCATTCCAACAACTGTTGCAGCATATTCAGCTAGAACGATGTCTTCATCGTTGAATTCCGTCTCGCTTTTCGCAAGTAACAAAGTACCTAACCTATTTCCACTTCCTAAAATAGGTACTATTGTTGCGAATTTAGAATAACTATCTATTTCATTTTCAAATAGTTTGATAAGATTTTCCTGCGTTATATTATACAGGGTATCTTTTATATCAAGCATAGATTGATTATATGCTTTTGGGAAATTTTGTTCTCCGGTTTCAACGTTTTCTATTACCGGACTTCCAAGAATATCGACATAACTTGTACCAAGTACCTTCCCTCTTTTACTGACAATATAAACATTTGAATCTAGAACATCCATTAGTAGATCACATAAATCTTTAAATGCTACAGGCGAATCACCAGTTCTTTGTAAAATCTTATTCAGTTTTCTCATCTTGTTCAATAGGCTTTTCATTTACATTTGCTCCTTTCTTTTCTTTATAAGTACACTCTTTATTTATACAAACATAATAATCCTTGTTTTTAGATTTTCCCTCAACTAAAATCGAACCACATTCAGGACATTTTTTATTTATCGGTTTATCCCATGAAACAAAATTACAATTAGGAAATTCATTACATCCATAAAATATTTTATATTTCTTTGTTCTTCTCTCAACAACCTGTCCATTTTCACAATTTGGACACTTCACACCAATTTCCTTTAATATAGGTTTTGTATTCTTACATTCGGGATAATTAGAGCATGCTAAAAATTTACCATATCTGCCGTGTTTTATTACCATTTTCGCACCACATACATCGCAATCGATATCAGTCGGCTCAGTCAGATCGATTTTTTCTAAAGCATTTTCAGCAACTTCCAGCATATTTTCAAACGGAGTGTAAAATTTCTTGATAATGCTTTTCCATTGTTCCTCTCCATTTTCGATTAAATCAAAATGTCTTTCCATCTCTGCTGTAAAATCAACCGCTACTATTCGCATAAAATAAGTGCTCATTATGTCATTTATAATAAACCCGAGTTCTGTAGGAGCAAGCATTTTCTTTTGACGCTCAACATAACCTCTACTAAGAATCGTACTGATGGTAGGGGCGTATGTACTCGGTCTACCTATACCCTTTTCTTCCATCTCTTTAACAAGTGATGCCTCGGAATAACGAGCAGGTGGTTGTGTGAATTTTTGTTCTTTATTCAATTCATGACATTCGAGTATTTCACTTTCATTTAAAGAAGGTAAAATCTTATCCTTTTGAATACTATTTGCCACTTTTAAATACCCGTCAAAAACGAGTTGAGATCCGTTGGCTTTCAAAAGATAATCACCATTTTTAATATGCACGGATAAATTATTGAATTTTGCCGGTGCCATTTGACTAGCTACAAACCTTCGCCAAATCAAATCATATAATTTGTATTGATCCTTTGATAAATTATCTTTTAGATCATTTGGCGTTCTAAGTATTGATGACGGTCTAATGGCTTCATGAGCATCTTGTGCACTTTTTTTATTGCTGACATTATTTTTTATAGCAATATAGTCATTACCATATTCATTTATTATATATTCTTTTGCGTGTTCTCTCGCTTCATCAGAAATTCTCGTTGAATCAGTACGCATATATGTTATTAAACCAATTAATCCTTTTGAAAGTTTAACCCCTTCATAAAGTTGTTGGGCAATTATCATAGTTTTTTTTGTTGAAAAATTATAGCGATTCGCCGCTTCTTGCTGCATGCTACTCGTTGTGAAGCTATAATTCGGATTGCGTGCTTTTGTTTTTTTCTCAATAGCATTTACTGTAAAAGGGCTATTTGACAAATCTTTTTCAATTTTATCTGCCTTTAAACCATTTTCAATTTTTAGCTCTTTATTTTGATATTTCATTAATTTAGCATTAAAGATTTCATTCGTGCTATTTTTTAAATCAGCTGAAATATTCCAATATTCTTCTGGAATAAAACTTTTAATCTCGTTTTCTCTATCACATACTATTTTCGTCGCAACCGATTGTACTCTACCTGCGCTTAAACCTTTTTTTACTTTTCTCCATAAAATCGGACTAATGGAATATCCCACTAATCTATCTAAAATTCTTCTAGCTTGCTGTGCATCGATTAAATCTTTGTCTAATTTTCTTGGGTTTTTTACAGCGTTCTTAACAGCTTCTTTTGTAATTTCATTAAAAGCAATCCTTGATTCTTCATTTTCATCAAGACCTAATAAAAATGCCAGATGCCACGCTATAGCTTCCCCTTCTCTGTCGGGGTCAGTAGCCAATAAAATTCTATCGCTTTTTTTCGCAAGTTTTTTTATTTCCTTGATAACCGGTCCTTTTCCTCTAATATTAATGTACTTAGGATCAAAATCATTTTCAATATCAATTCCCATTTTACTCTTGGGTAAATCTCTTATATGACCTACTGATGCAATCACTTTATAATTTTTTCCTAAAAATTTTTCTATTGTTTTTGCTTTAGCTGGTGATTCAACTATTACAAGATTTTTTGGCATAACGACCTCCAAATTCTGAATTTTCAAATATTTTGTTAAAATTTCTAATACTAAGTATATAACAAGAAAAAATAAAATCAAATATTTATTTAATATTATTAACTAAAATTAAAATAATCGATAATATCTTTTGCCTTGGTTACGGGAATCGCACCTAATTTAATCAAATAATTATTACCTTCGCTCATAGGGTTGTTAATCGAACCCGGAATGACAAAAACCGGTTTACCTTGATTAAGCGCATGGTTAACCGTTGTCATTGTACCACTTTTTATCTTGGATTCTACAACGAGAATTCCAAGTGATATTCCACTGATAATTCTATTTCTATATGGATAGTGGTACCCTCTCGGCTCGATATTATAATCATATTCAGAAATGATCAGATGATTTTCAAGCAATTCATTTTTTAATTCATTGTTGGATTTCGGATAATCGATATTAATTCCACAACCTATCACTGCAATTGTTTTCCCATTCGCTCTAATTGCACCTTGATGAGCTGATGTATCGATGCCGATAGCCATTCCACTTACAATTATAAAATCATCGTCAGCTAGTTCCTCGGCGAATTTTTCAGCGTTGAGTCTACCTTCCCTGCTTGGATATCTAGATCCAACTATACCTATAATTCTATTGCTGTACATGATTTCTTTGTTTCCATAAGCATAAAGTTTTTTAGGTGAATCGCTTATGTTTTTTAATCTGTCTGGTAAATTGTTTGGATAGATATTAGTCAAAAAAACACCCCTTATAATTATTTCATAAAGGATGATAAATTTGTATTAATAATTTAAGTGTTCCACAATGAATTAATATTTATCTAATACCATGTTCACATGTTCATCAATATAGATTCCTTTGTTTTTCTTGGATTTTGATAATATATATTGAACTAATTTCTTTCTGTTCTCCATTGAATTTCTAATAAGAAAAATCTTTGATGCGTTTCCTATGGCGATATGTTTTTTGTATTTTCTACTGATAGTAATGAATTCAATTTCATCATATGCCATAAAAATTTCTTTTTTACCTTTAATCTCATAAAAACCTTTTTCATCGGTTTTGATATGATAGTTTCTATTGACTATTTGATCTTTAACAAGAAGAAGAAGTAAAAAAAGCACAATGCCTCTAAACAACCAATATGTCGGAAAAAATGTAAAAGCCAACATAAAAGTAATTCCTAAGTTTTCTATCATAAGAGCAGATTTTTTCTTTCTATATTCCAATGTTTTCACCAGCCTTTAATATTTTTTAAAAATGTTTTACGATGAATTGGAGTAACTCCAAAATTGTTAATAGCTTCATAATGAACTTTTGTACCATATCCTTTATGCTTTTCAAACCCGTATTCAGGATATATAATACTCATTTCTTGCATGATTCTATCTCTTGTGACTTTAGCAATTATTGAAGCCGCAGCAATTGAATTACTTTTTTGATCTCCTTTGATCAAACTTACCTGCCTTACAGGAAAATCTAATTTAACTGCATCTATAAGCAATACATCTGGTTTGCAGTTTGTTTTATCAACAGCAATTATCATTGCTTCTTTGGCAGCATTAAGAATATTTATTTCATCGATTTTATTTTGATCAACAATACCCACACCAATAGCTATAGCCTTATCGGAGATAATTTGAAATAATTCATTTCTCTTTTTTTCTGATAATTTTTTAGAGTCGTCCAACCCTAAAATCATTTCGTTCTCAGGCAAAATCACTGCAGCAGCTACAACAGGACCAGCTAAAGGTCCTCTTCCAGCTTCATCTATGCCTACTATAACAAAATGTCCACTATCTCTCTCGATTTCTTCATAATTATTCATTTTAATATATTTATCAATCAAATTATTTTTTTGTTCAATCTTTTTTCTTAATTGATTTGCCAATTTTATTACAGATTTCCTATGATCGCTTTCCAATAACAAAATCATATCTTCAACTTCATCTGTTTCATCGATTAATTTTTTTATATCATTTAAAGATAAATCAGTTAAATTATTCAACATCCGGCCACTCCAAAGATATCTTTCCAATTTTCCCGTTACGATATTCGTCAAGTAATATATTACTTATTTTGTTATAATCTATTTCATTGCCCTTTGTTAAACAACCTCTTCTTATGGCTATATCATTCAGCACTTCAAGAGGTTCTTTATCACCCATGTCAACATCATAACGCTGCGTTAATAGATTAGGATAATTCTTCATTACAAAACCTACAAAAGATAACGCTATTTCTTCAATATCTAGTATTTCGTCCTTAATCGAACCTACATATGCTAAATTCTTACCTACTTCTGCACTTTCGATTCTCGGCCATAGAATTCCCGGCGTATCAAATAATTCCAAACCTTTTCTTATTCTAATCCACTGTTTACCTCTTGTAACTCCAGGCTTGTTCCCTATTTTGGCTGTTTTTTTACCAGCTAACTTGTTAATCAATGAAGACTTCCCTACATTAGGTATTCCAACTATCATCACTCGAATAGCTCTTTCTTTCATTCCTTTAGCTTTCAGCTTCTCGATAATCGGATTAGCCGTAACCTTGATTTCATGGATAAGTCGGTTCACACCTTCTCCAGTAATACAATTTATTGGAATTGATTTAATTCCTTTGCTCTTATAATACTTAATCCAACTATCCAAATTTTCAGGATCCGCCAAATCAAATTTATTAAAAACGACAATTTTCAATTTCCCTTTCAACAATTCATCGATTTGAGGATTTTTGCTACTTACAGGGATTCTAGCATCAAGTAGTTCTACTACAACATCTATCAATTTTAAATTTTCTTGAATAAGTTCTTTAGTTTTTTTCATGTGACCAGGATACCAATTTATAGTCATCATATCACCGCCTATCTACAATTCTATTATAACTTAAAACAAAAAGTAAACAAACTGGCAATTTGCCAGTTTGCATTATCTACGTTCTTTAACTTTTGCTGATTTACCAACTCTGTCTCTAATGTAATATAATTTTGAGCGTCTTACTTTACCTTTTCTAATAACTTCAACCTTCTCAATTTTCGGAGAATGAACTGGCATAGTTTTTTCTGCACCAACTCCTGAAGAAATTTTTCTTACAGTAAAGTTTTCAGCAACACCACCATTTTGTCTCTTGATAACTAGTCCTTCGAAAATTTGAACTCTTTCTCTTTTTCCTTCGACTATCTTCAAGTAAACTTTAACAGTATCACCAACGTTAAATTCAGATACATTTGGATTTAATTGTTCTTTCTCAATTTCCTTGATTATGTTCATATTCATATGCTTTGCCTCCCTTCTTCATAGCCGTTCTTAAACATTTAATGCCAGCGGAACGTCCGTATTACACGCTGATAATTATATCACAGCACAAGGCTTATAACAAGTTCTTTTTTACCTGTTTTATAAGTTTAATTATCCTATCACTGAAGTATTTGTTTTCAATCCCTTCAGCAATTAAATCTTTTCTTCTGGAAAGAGTTAATTTAATTGATTCGGTTATCCTATATAGTTCTATATTTTTATGATTTCCAGATAAAAGCACGTCAGGAACTGCATGGCCTTCAAATTCTCTCGGTCTTGTGTATTGAGGGTATTCTAGAAGATAATTGGAAAAACTCTCTTCCGCTAAAGAATCTTCTGTTAAAGTCCCAGGGATCAATCTAGTTATAGCATCGATCATCACGAGTGCCCCTAGTTCACCTCCACTTAATACATAATCTCCTATAGACACTTCTAAATCTACATAATGGTCTATAACCCTTTGATCAAGACCCTCGTAGTGACCACACAACAATATCAAATCAGGTTCTTTTGATAGACTTGATGCCAAGTCTTGATTTAACGTCTTGCCTTTCGGCGTCAGGTATATGACTTTTTTATTTTTATAATCTAGATTTTCAAGAGCACTAACTACAGGCTGTGGCGTCAACACCATCCCAGCTCCACCACCGAATGGCGTGTCATCAACAGAGTGATGTTTATTGTCGGCATAGTCTCGAAAATTAATCGATTCGATACTTACAATATTTTTCTCTCTCGCTCTTTTAATAATACTGGTATTTACATAACTATCTATTACCTCTGGAAACAATGTCAACACTTGTATGTTCATCATAATCCCTCAATCAATTCGATTGTTATACGACGCTCTTCAATATTTATCTCTTTAATGAATTCATCTACAGCTGGAACAAGAATTTCTCTATCATTTGTTTTAACGACGTAAATATCTTGTGCAGTATGAGTCAATATATCTTTTAGAATACCGATTTTCTCTCCATTGGAATATACATCCAATCCAATTAAATCTATAATCAAATGTTCATCTTCAGCCAAATCCTTGATATTCACACGGTCGATATATACATATTCATTACGTAGTTTCATCACATCATCAACGCTATTGATTCCTTCAAGAAGCAAAATAGGCATTTTTTTATTATATGAAACTTTTAAAATATCATATTTTTTATTTTTTATGTAAACATAGGCTATTTCTTCAAATCTCTCAGGATAATCTGTATGCGGATAAATTTTCATCTCTCCCTTAAGTCCCTTGACATTGACTACTTGCCCAATCATTATTTTCTCCATAATTAACACTCCATAAAAAGCAAACCCAATATATATTGGGTCTACTGAATAATTTCTACAACAACTCTTTTATTTTCTTTTGTAGCTGCGGCTTTGACAACAGTTCTTATCGCCTTGGCAATACGACCTTGTTTGCCAATAACTTTGCCCATATCATCTGGTGCAACTCTCAATTCAATAATTACCGACTGATTTCCTTCCACTTCGTTAACTTCAACAAGTTCAGGGAAATCAACTAGTGATTTTGCAATGAATTTAACAAGTTCTCCCATTTGTACACCTCCAGAGTGCTATATGTTACTTAGACTCTTCTAATTTTTCAAAAACACCGTTTTTCTTAAATAAATCTCTAACAGTATCAGTTGGTTGTGCACCATTTTTTAACCATTTTATGGCACTTTCTTCGTTAATTTTAAGCTCGATTGGTTCTGAAACTGGATTATAATATCCGATTTCCTCAATAAATCTACCATCTCTAGGAGATCTTGAATCAGCAACAACTAATCTATAGAAAGGTTTTTTCTTTGCACCCATTCTTTTTAATCTGATTTTTACAGCCATGTTTTTCACCTCCTTAAATATTTTGTATTTATATCATCACATAAAGTGTGATTGACTTACATAAAAGGCATTTTAATTTTGCCGCCCTTTGACATTTGATTCATCTGCTTCATCATTTTTTTTGTCTGTTCAAATTGCTTAACTAATCTGTTGACATCTGGAACAGTAGTACCACTGCCTGAAGCAACTCTCTTTTTCCTAGACCCATTAAGAATGCCAGGATTTTTTCTTTCTTTTTTTGTCATGGATTGAATAATCGCCTCAACCTTAATCAAATCTCTATCATCAAGATTTACATTTTTAAGTGCTTTGTTATTCATTCCAGGTATCATACCCATCAAATCGCTAATAGGTCCCATGTTTTTCATCTGTTGCATTTGCTCTAAGAAATCATCTAGATCCAATTCCTGATTTTTTATTTTCTTCTGAAGTTTTTTAGCTTTTTCCTCATCGAAATTCTCTTGAGCTTTCTCTATCAAAGTAAGAACATCACCCATTCCGAGAATTCTAGAAGCCATTCTATCAGGATAAAATTCCTCAAAATCATTCAATTTTTCTCCGACACCAATGAATTTAATAGGTTTTCCTGTAACAGCTCTAACAGATAAAGCCGCTCCACCCCTGGTATCTCCATCGAGTTTTGTTAAAATCACACCAGTCAATCCTAATTGCTGGTTAAAGCTTTCTGCCACATTCACAGCATCTTGACCAGTCATGGCATCTACAACCAATAAAATTTCATCTGGTACAATCGCTTTTTTAATCTGTACCAATTCATCCATTAAATTTTCATCGATATGCAATCTACCTGCAGTATCGATAATAACTAAATCATTACTATTTTTATTTGCCTGGTTGATGCTAGCTTTAGCAATATCTACTGGATCAATTTGATCTCCCATTGTAAAAACGGGAATATCCAAAGATTCACCTACTACTTGAAGCTGTTTGATTGCAGCTGGTCTATAAATATCACCTGCAACTAAAAGTGGACTTTTCCCCTGCTTCTTCAGCAAGTTTCCAAGTTTACCACCTGTTGTAGTTTTTCCAGCCCCTTGCAATCCAACCAGCATAATTACAGTCGGAGGCTTTGAAGAAATGTTGATTTTGGAATTTGTTTCACCCATCAATTTTGTCAATTCTTCATTGACGATTTTAATAACTTGTTGCCCAGGTGTCAAACTTTCCATTACCTCGCTGCCGTTTGCTCTTTCGCTGACATCTTTAATAAATTGTTTAACTATTTTAAAGTTGACATCGGCTTCAAGTAACGCCAATTTAACTTCTCTCATTGCTTCTTTAATATCTTTTTCACTTAATTTTCCGCGACCCGTCAATTGTTTAAAGGTGTTTTGGAGTTTATCTGATAAACTTTCAAATACAGCCATTGTCTTCCCTCCATTAATCCATCAATCTATTCATCCTATTAATCATATCGATAAATATGACATCTAAGTTTTTGTCATTTAAACTATTTTGTATTTCTTTAATCTCTTTGCCGATTTCTTTCAACTCTTTTTTATGCATTTCAAATTTATTTATCAAACTCAATTTTTCTTCATAATTTTGCAAAGTTTTTTGACTTCTTTTAATCGAATCATAAATTGCTTGTCTGCTGATGTGTAAATTTTCGCTGATTTCTCCCAATGACAAGTCTTCGTAAATATACAGCTCAATCATTTTTTTTTGATTATCAGTTAATAATTGTCCATAAAAAGCATATAAGTTGCCTATTTCCATTTTCTTTTCAATCATTTTATCACCCTGTAAAGGAATTTTACTTTACAGACATATAATAAATGAATTCTCTGGACTTGTCAATAAAAAAAATAACTTTTTTTACATCATTTATGATTCGTTTATGATAACGTCCTACTAGAAGTTAAAAAGGAACTGTGAAATCTCAAAATGCACAAATTCGCACATCGAGCTTCCTTCAGATTCTCAGTCGTCACAGGGCACACCATATAAAAAGCCATCAATCATTGAGATTGATGACTACTTCACTTTTCTATGCTACTTTCTTTAATTTTTCACTACCGATCTCAAATGGCCCAGGCAACGGATATACCACTTTACCATAAGCTGTGTTTACTACTATCGCAGAAGATAAATATATCGCAATCGCTCCAGCTGTTAAAAGCCCCCAAGCTGGAATTACAGCAAAAGATTTTGGTATTAACCCTAAATCCATTAAAGTTATAAACGGAAGCGAAACATCAAGAGCCAAAACTATCAATGTAAGCAGACGTGTGCTCTTAAAGAAAGCAGGAGTCCATAATATTATGGCGATTGTAAGTACCAACCATGCCCAGCCGTCAATATGTGCATCAAAAACTATACCTTTATTGATCAAATCGAATTTCATAATCATTTCCATTCCACCAACTAACATAAAAAATGCGCTGAAAAATAAAAATGTATTTCCACCAGTATGATTTCCACCTTTTAAATCTAGCAGTGCAACAACAAATTGTACTACAAACCCACCAAGTAGCCAGCACCCTAGTAAAGGCATCGCCTCATGTGTTACCTTACCAGTTAAAATAGCAAAGAAACAAAAGCAAGCGATTGCCAGAGCTACTAAACCTGCCGGTGTTGGATTTGACCATTCTTTAATCTCGTTTTTTTGATTCAAATCAATTTCCTCTCCTTCAATAATTGAAAAAAATTTCTACTCGTATTCAATTTATACCTACTATGATTATAAACGTTTTTTAATATTTTTACAACTATTTTTGAAGTGTTCAACATAATTTGTAAATTGCGTACTTAAACAACATCTCACGCACAAGTTGATTCGCAAGTATCAAACTGGTGCCTATCTTTTGAATTTTTCATGACATTTTCTCAAATGCTTGACACAAAAAAATGAAAATGCTCTAACTTAATAGAGCATTTACAAACGTTTCACCGTCAAAATCTTCTAAATCTTCTACAGATTCGCCCAAACCCACTAATTTAACAGGGATATCAACTTCATCCTTGATTGCCAGAATCGCTCCACCCTTAGCGGTTCCATCTAGCTTAGTCAACACAATTCCAGTAATATCTGCAACTTCTTTGAAATTCTTTGCCTGATTAATTGCATTTTGCCCGGTTGTAGCATCCAAAACCAACAATACTTCTCTTTTAGCCTCAGGATACTCTCTTTCAACTATTTTAAAAACTTTATGAAGTTCCATTATTAAATTCTTTTTATTATGAAGTCTTCCAGCTGTATCACAAATCAAGACATCTGTTTTTCTTGATTTCGCCGCTTGTATTCCATCATATATAACAGATGCGGGATCAGAACCTTCCTGTTGTGCAATGACATCGATTTCAACACGGTTACCCCATACCTTCAATTGATCAATGGCGGCCGCTCTAAACGTGTCTCCTGCAGCCAGCAACACCGATTTTCCATTCTTCTTGAACTTATTTGCAATTTTACCGATGCTTGTTGTTTTTCCAACACCATTGACTCCTATGACTAGAATTATTTGAGGAGTGGTTTCATAATCAACCATGCTTTCTTCTTCCAATGCAATATGATTGATAAGTACATCTTTTAAAACTTCTTTTATTCCTATGCTTTCTATAACTTTTCTTTCTTTAAGCTCTTCTCTTAATTCTTCAATAACTTTCATAGTAGTATTCATTCCAACATCTGCAGTAATAAGTACTTCCTCGATTTCTTCCAATAATTCTTCATCTATAGTTCCGTAATTATTGATTAATTGATCAATACGCTCAGTAAAACCATGCTTGGTTTTATTCAACCCATCAGTCAATTTAGCAAATAAACTTTTAATCATCTAATTCCTCCTGAAATTCATAATCTGATAATTTTAGTGATATTACATTCGATATACCGTATTCTTGCATTGAAACGCCATATAAGGCATCGGCATATTCCATAGTTCCTTTTCTATGCGTAATTAAAATAAATTGACTTTCTGTTGAAAATTCTCTAAGAAAGTGACCAAATTTATATACATTTGAATCATCTAAAGCAGCTTCTATTTCATCTAATATACAAAACGGTGTAGGTTTCGCCTTTAATACGGAAAACAATAGAGCTATTGCAGTCAATGCTTTTTCTCCCCCGGAAAGCAGATTGATGTTTTGCATTTTCTTTCCTGGTGGAGAAGCCATGATATTAATATCAGTTCCTAAAACATCATCCGGATTTGTCATGACAATTTCACCATGACCGCCGCCGAACAATTCCGAAAACACTATTTTAAAAGATTCGTTAATCTCATTGAAAGTATCTCTAAAACTTTTAACAATTTTTCTCTCCATTTGTTTAATGAATTTTACAAGTTCAGATTTGGATACTGTCAAATCTTCAAGTTGTGTCGAAAGAAACTCATATCTTTCTTTAACTGCATCATATTCTTGAATAGAATCCAAATTCACATGTTCAATTTCTTTCATTCTTTTTCTTAATCTTTTTAGTTCGCTTTTTGAAATGAATTCATCGACATTTTCAATAATCATCTTTGCTTCTACAATAGAAAGTTCTTTGTTTTCCCACAAATTATTTGAAATGCCGCTGATTTTCACTTCTAATTTAGCCATCACAACTTCAATTTCATGAATAAACTCTCTAGTTTCATTAGTTGAATTTTCAACTTCATTAAGTTTTTCACTTAGTTTATTAATATTATCTTCTATTTCATTTATATTAGCCTTTATATCATTTCTCTTAGAATCTAAATGATTTATGGTCTCTTGTAAATCACTCAATTGATTTCTCTTATAATCAAGCAATTCTATATCATCAATCAATTGATCTTTTTCACTATCAAGTAGATTTTTCAAGCGTTCTAAATTTACAGTAATCTGATGAATTTTTTCATATTCTTGATTAATGATAAAAGAAATATTTTTGATGTTTTCATTAATTTTTGCATAGTTGATTTTAAGTTGAGTGTTGCTTTCTTCCATCTGTTTCAATTGAGATTCATCAACGCCTGAAAGTGTTGCATCGTTGATGATTCCTTCGATTTTATCGATATCGACAATTAGTAATTCAATAGCATCATGCAAATATGCTCTATCGTTTTCTTCAGTTTCAATTTCTTCCTCATCATTTTTGATTTCTTTCAAGTGCCGTTCGAAGTCTTTATTGTCATTTTCCAATTTATTGATCAAAACCTGATTATCAGTTTTAATAATTGTTTTCTTAGAACGGTTACTAATCAATCCTTCTTTTAGTTGATTGATTTCAGAATCAATTGATATAATCTTTTTCTCTTTCGCCGCAATCTTTTCTCGAATCTCAATCAATTGATTATTATATTCTTTTATTCTTTTTTTAAGAGATTCAAGTTGTTGTTTTCTCTTGAATATATTATCCTTTTGATTACCTTTACTCCCGCCGGTTATTGGACCGTTTGTAATAATCACATCACCGTCCAAAGTTACAATCTTGTAACGGCCGGTTAATTTTTTTGATAATTTTATTCCGTTATCGATATTATCTACTATCAGTGTCTTGCCAAGTAGATAATCAATCAAAGAATCATATTTATTGTCAAAGCTTATAATTTCTTTAGCAAAACCTAAAAAACCATCTCCAGATAATTTTACATTGTTTTTATAAGACTTCATAAAACTAAGCGGTAAAAAAGTCGCCCTTCCCACTTTATCTCTTTTTAATAGATTAATAAGCTCTTTTGTTTGATTTTCAGTCTCTGTCACTATCTGCGTAGCACTTCTACCCAACGCCACAGCTATCGCTTCTTCGTAACCTTCAGGAATTTTAATAAGATCAGCTACGATTCCAATTATTTTATTATTGAGATTTTGTCTTTCAATATATTGAAGTATTCTCCTAACGTTTGAATTGATACCTTCGTAATTTTTCTCCATATTCTCATATAACTCAATCTCTGATTCAGCTCTATATCTTAATCTTTTGATTTCTTCCATTTTTGTTTTGTATTCATAAATTTCATCATCAAGTCTATCTTTTTCAATCTCTTTGATTTTTAATATAGTTTCATTCTGCTCAATCTCATTATCGATCTCATTAATTATAGAATTGTTTTCTTTAAGAAGATTTGTACCATTTTCGATTTTCTCTTGTGATTCATTTTTATTTGTTATCGCTTCTTCATTCCTAATTTTCAACTTATCAATATATTCTAAACTAGTATTTTTTTCAGCTTTTAATATTTCAAGCTTCGAACGTTTATTTATAAGTTGATTGAATAATTCATCTTTATCAGAATTTATCAATTTATACTCTTCAACTTTTTTCTCATAACTATCTTCTAATTCAATAATGCTTGTTTCAGTTTTTTCTCTTTCACTCTCAAGAACTGATTTTTCGTTTTCTTTAACTGAATTTCCCTCTTTAATCATATTGAGATTATCAGTTTCATTTTTTATATTTTCTTCTATTTTATTGATTTCATTTTTTTTATTTGATGTTTTCTCTTCCCTTACTTTAACATCTATTAATAACTCATCTTTATCTTTTGCTAGTATTTGATATTGCTGGTTGACCTTCTCAACATCATTTTTTTTAGTTTTTAACAACTCTTGAGAATCTTGTTGTTTATCAATATGAATTCTTTTTTCTTCAATCAGTTTATTTAGAAGTTGTTCTTTCTCTATTTTTTCATGATTGCTTTCATCAATTTTATTTTTGTAACTATCATACTCATCTAACAGATATTTTATTTCGCTTTCTTTTACCTTTTTTTCAATATCCAAAAACTCTCTTGCTTTTTCACTCTCTTCTTTAAGTGGTTCGATTCTAGAACCGACCTCATTAATAATATCGTTTATTCTATTGATATTATCATCGACTTTTACAAGTCTTTTTTCAGATTCATTTTTTTTAGTATTAAATTTAACAATTCCTGCTGCTTCTTCGAAAATAAGTCTTCTGTCAAATTTATTATCACTTAAAATATTATCAATATTTCCCTGTCCAATAATCGAATATCCGTCAGTACCAATTCCTGTATCCATAATCAATTCTTTTACGTCTTTTAATCGACACGGAGCTTCATTGATGAAATATTCACTCTCACCAGATCGATGAAGTCTTCTTCTTACACTGATCTGCAAAAACTCAGAATCAAAAAAACCTGTACTATTATCAAAATATAAAGCTACCTCTGCAAAATTCAATGCTTTTCTATGACTTGTACCATTAAAAATTATATCTTGCATATGAGAGCCTCTGAGTACTCTCGCTTTTTGTTCACCTAAAACCCATCTTATAGCATCAGTAATATTGCTTTTACCAGAACCATTCGGTCCTACAATGCATGTAATACCAGTAATAAAATCAATTTCTATCCGATCGGCAAAGGATTTAAAACCTTTTAATTCAATCTTAGTTAAAAACAATATTTCACCTCATATCAAAAATTGTGTAGCTGCTTTTTTCATTATCTATTATCAAGTTGAATTTATATCTTTCCACTTCATCGCTCTCAACAATTGTAAATTCAGTCGATGGAAAAACCTTAGTAAAATATCTTATGTTTTCTTTGAGATGTCCCACTAAATTCGCCCTATCTCTTCTATTTACAATCACAGTAACTTCATTGCTAACGCTATTTATTTTTTCCTCAAGGGCATTTCTAAACATTCTTGCTTCCACTAAATATTTAAACGCAGGATGAAAAGGTCCACCCACAACATCACTACCATTCAGTAATTCATTTGTTGGCTGAATCCCTACTCTTATGACATTTATATTATGCGAATAAAACAATTGAAGCAAGTCTGATGTGTATTCAATTGCGTCGTCTAAACTCAGTGCTTTATATTCACCACTTTTATACATTTTGCAAAGTTCAGTATGTTTAAAAACCAATGTAGGATATATTCTTACACAATCAGGTTTTAACCTGACAATTGCCTGAGCTGTTTTATAAGACAAATTATAATTGTCTCCCGGCAATCCAATCATCATCTGCAAACCTAATTCAAATTCATAATATTTTATCAAATTTGAAGCGCGAATAACATCTCCTATAGTATGTCCTCTTTTAGATTTTATCAATACGTTTTTATCTAAAGATTGAACTCCTAATTCTATAGTAGTCACACCATATTTTTTTAAAAATATTAGAATTTTTTCATTAATATAATCTGGACGTGTTGATATGCGAATGCCATCGATCCTTCCGTCTTTAATATATTTATTGGCAATTTCCAAATAGTCAATTTGTTGACTTAAAGGTATTCCGGTAAAAGTTCCACCAAAAAATGCAATTTCTATATTGGTCGTTGCACGATCAATGCTAGCTAAATTAGTTTCAATCAATTCGGTAATTTGATTTTTATCTAATTCATCTCTTACACCTGTTATAGTTTTTTGGTTGCAAAATACACAATCGAATGGACACCCTTTATGGGGTACAAAAATAGGTATATTTACTTTTTTCATGATGGAACACCCTTTTCTAAAGCTTCTTTAGCAGCATTTTGCTCTGCTTCTTTTTTGTTTTTTCCCTTACCTTGGCCTAAACTCAATTTGTCGGCACTTACTTCTATAGTAAAAATCTTACTATGGTCCGGACCTTCTTCTTCAATCACCTCATATAAAATTTCAACTTGACCTTTTTTTTGTAGTTTTTCTTGCAAAGCCGTCTTATAGTCAAAAATAATTTTACCTGAAATCACCATATCTATTTTTTCCTTTAACAAATCTAAAATGAATTTATTGATAACACTAACATCAGAATCGATATACACAGCACCTATAAGAGCCTCTAAGGCATCTGCCAAAATTGATATCCTTTCCTTTCCACCTGTTATAATTTCTCCTTTTCCAAACCTGATATACTCCCCCAAATTTATTTCTCTAGCAATATCAGAAAGTGTCTCTTCACAAACAATATTTGCTCTCGCTTTGGTTAAACCACCTTCAGGTTGATTATCGAGTTTATTAAACAGATATTCAGTTATCACAAAACTAAGAATCGAGTCACCAAAAAATTCTAATCTTTCATTATCTTTACCCTTATAATTACGGTTTTCATTTTTAAATGAACTATGTGTTAAAGCTTCAGTAAGTAACTCTAAATTATTGAATTTATACTTTATTGCTTTCTCAAGTTTTTTATATTTCATATTATCCTCCTTAAAGGACTTTTTAACACCGTCAATTATTGAAAACATTAAAAAAGCCTCTATCCATATTTTATTATTTAGGAAAGCAAATTACAATAGATTGACATTAATCAAATAAAAAAAAAGCGAGAAATTCTCGCTTTATTCATACTTCTTGAATACCACTGTACCATTATGTCCACCAAACCCTAGAGAATTGGATAAACCATATTTTATTTTTCTTTCTTTACCTACATTAGGTGTATAATCAAGGTCTAGTCCTTCATCTGGAGTTGAATAATTAATAGTAGGTGGAATATATCCATCCTTCAGCGCCATAATGACTGCAATCGCTTCAACACTTCCAGCAGCTCCCAACATATGGCCAGTCATCGATTTTGTACTATTGATAGAAATACTATTTGCAAACTCTCCAAATACAGATTTTATCGACATAGTTTCGTATTTATCATTAAGTGGAGTTGAAGTTCCATGAGCATTGATATGATCAATATCACTAACTGAAATACCTGCATCGTCAATGGCCATTTTCATGGCTCTAGCTGCACCTTCACCATCTGGATGAGGTGAAGTTATATGATAAGCGTCAGCTGTATAACCATAACCAACTATTTCAGCATATATTTTAGCATTTCTCTTAATAGCATGATCATAATCTTCTAAAATAAGCATCCCAGAACCTTCACTCATAACAAATCCATCTCTATTTTTATCAAATGGTCTAGAAGCACTTTTTGGATCGTCATTTCTAGTAGATAATGCTTTCATTGCACAAAATCCTGCAATACTAAGCGGAGTAATAGAAGCTTCAGCACCCCCAGCAAACATGATATCGGCATCACCTCTTTCAATAACTCTAAAAGCGTCTCCAATAGCATGAGTTGATGAAGCACAAGCTGTTACTACTGTAGTATTTGGTCCTTTTGCACCTGTTGCTATCGAAATCTGTCCTGCACCTATATTTGTAATCATCATAGGTATGAAAAACGGACTGACTCTACTTGGACCTTTTTCAAACATTTTTCTTGCTTCCTTTTCAAAGGTTTCAATTCCACCTACTCCAGAACCAAGAATAACTCCAAAGCGATTCATATCGACTTCTTCTACATTGATGTTTGAATCCTCTAGTGCCATTTTTGCACTTCCAACAGCAAAATGTGTAAATTTATCCATTCTTTTTAATTCTTTTTTACCCAAATATTTCAATGGGTCAAAATCTTTAACCTCACCGGCTATTTGCGCATCTAATTCCGAAGGATCGAACAATGTAATTTTTCCAATCCCTGTTTTACCATTTTTCAAACTATCCCAAAATTTTTCCAGCCCTGTTCCAACAGGAGAGATTACACCTATTCCTGTGACAACTACTCGCTTTGCCATAAATTAATCCTCCATTTTATAATTTTGATTCAACGTATTTTGCAATATCTCCGATATTAGCAAATTTTTCTGCATCTTCGTCTGGAATTTCAATATCAAATTCATCTTCTAAAGCCATGATTATTTCAACAGCATCTAGTGAATCTGCTTCCAAATCATTTACTAGTGAAGTAGTTTCAATAATTTCTACATCCTCTTCCAATCCTAATTGATCAATAATGATCTCCTTTGTTTTATCAAATACTTTTGCCATATTTATCACCTTTCCTTTTCTTATTTTTAAAATTGATTTATTTACATAACCATACCACCGTCAACATGAATCACTTGTCCGGTAATATAATTTGATGAACTACTTGATAGGAACACTACTAAATTTGCAACATCTTCTGGTTTTCCATAGTAACCAAGAGGTATCGCCTTAGAGTAATTCTCTTTTACTTCTTCACTGAGTTTTTTCGTCATTTCAGTTTCAATAAAACCCGGTGCAATTGCATTGATATTTATTTTTCTTGAAGCAAATTCTTTTGCCAATGATTTTGTGAGTCCGATGATTCCCGCTTTTGAAGCAGCATAATTCGCTTGCCCGGCATTACCCATTACACCTACAACTGATGAAATATTGACAATCTTGCCTTTTCTCTCTTTCATCATAAGTTTTCCAAAATATTTACTGCATAAAAACGTGCCTTTCAAGTTGATTTCAATTACACTCATGAAATCTTCTTCTTTCATTCTCATTACCAATCCATCTCTAGTAATGCCGGCGTTATTGACTAAAATATCTATCTTGCCGAATTCTTTTTTCACAGCTTTTGAAAATTCTTCTACACTTTTTTCATTAGATACATCCGCCTTATAAATCATTGCTCTAGACCCTAAAGCTTCAATCTCATTTTGCACTTCCTTAGCTTTATCATCACTACTTGTATAATTAATAACTACAGAAGCACCTTCTTTTGCCAGCATCAGGGCAATCGCCCTTCCAATGCCTCTAGAACCACCTGTTACTACAGCTACTTGATCTTGAAGTATCATTTTTACCTCCCAAGTTTCCCTAAAGTTTTTTCTAAAGACTCAATATTTTCAACATTTAATATTAAAACTTCTTTAGAAATCTTTTTAATGAACTTACCTAACGATTTACCAGGTCCGACCTCTATGAAAGTATCAAAGCCATCATCGATAAGTCTTCTAATTGATTCATCCCATCTTACTGGGTTAAAAACTTGCTTTACCAACACATCAAAGGTTTCTTGCGAATTTTTACTATAATCAGCAAATACATTATTTACTAATGGAATACTTAATTCGTTTATTTGAATTTTTTCAAGTTCCAACTTCAATTTCTCTCCTGCGCCAGTCAACATCGAAGTGTGAAAAGGAGCAGATACAGAAAGCATTACAGCTTTTTTAGCGCCTAATTCCTTAGCGAATTCCACTGCACTTTCTACAGCCTCAACTTCACCGGCAATTACCAATTGACCAGGACAGTTGTAATTTACAGCTTGCACAATCCCTTTTGAAGAAGCTTTTTCACA
>DAOUQP010000034.1 GCA_030625575.1 Eubacteriales bacterium
TACTAAAAAGCCGACCCCTATAGCTACACCTTTGTCCAGTACTATTATATCATATTGGATTTTAGGTACAATAATGCATCAAAAAAATTAACTTGAAGATCATTGCTTTATCTCTTGCTAATTTTAATGATAGACCCTAAAAGTTTTAGGAGTTCAAATGAGAAGAGTGATTAGTGGTTTGTCACCTGACCCTAAAAGTTCTAAGATTTTAAACCTAAAAAAGCAAATGCCTAAAAACCTGGGTATGAATATATTGTCATTCGTAACCAATGTCTTAATAGGCTTATGGTTAATTCCTTATTTAGTAAAACATATTGGAGTTGCAGCGTATGGATTAGTGCCTCTTGCAATGTTTTTTTCTGAATATGTAGGTATCATTATTCAGTCTCTTAATAGTGCAATTAGCCGTTTTCTTCTAATTGCTCTTCAGAAAAAAGATTATTTTCAAGCAAACGAAATATTTAATACATCACTTGTGATAATGTTTATATTTTCTTTATTACAAATAATCTTTATGGTAATTGTTGTATTTGATATCTCTTTTTTTATCAATGTACCTGAAGAGTTAAAAAGTGATGCTATTTGGCTTTTTTCTTTCACTTTTGCAGGTTTTTCCCTTTCTCTTTTTAGGGCAGTGTTTACAACACCTTTGTATTCCTATAATAGAACTGATCTCATCCAGATGAGCGCTGTGATGCAAACACTTTTACGTGTAATAATTATTGTACTGTTATTCACAGTAGATGAGCCTTTATTGAAATATGTTGGTATAGCCAATTTTAGTGCATCATTATTCTCTTTTTTGTTTATACTTTATTTATCTAAGAAAATGGTTCCAGAATTAAAGTTCAATGTATTAATGTTTAATATAAAGCGTGTAAAAGATTTAACTTCAATGGGTGGATGGGTACTTGTAAATCAGGTAGGCTCATTGCTTTTTTTAAAAATTGATTTATATATAGTTAATGCTTATCTTGGAGCATATCAAGCTGGAGAATATGCTATGGTCATGCAGTGGAATAATTTAATCAGGGCCATGATAGGAGTCTTTGCAGGAATAATTTCTCCTGTATTGATGATATATTATGCGAGAAATGAAATAGTTAAATTAGTGGATCTGTCAAAAATTTCTGTTAAATTATTAGGTTTATTATTAGCTGTTCCTTTAGGTTTAATTTGTGCATTGGCTGGAGATATTTTAAGTTTATGGGTAGGAGAAGAATTTAGATATCTTGAAGGTTTAATGATCTTATCGTTAGCTCCATTAGTGATAAACTTAGCGGTATTACCACTTTTTACAATTAATACGGCTTATAATCGAGTAAAACTACCTGGAATAATTACTATTGTTTTGGGAGTGATTAGTTTTGGCTTTGCTATTTTATTGGTTACTCAAACAAATTTAGGTATATATGGAGTATTGCTTGCGGGAGTGATAATATTAACTCTTAAAAATGTTATTTTCATACCTATATATTCTGCTTATATTTTAAATGCTTCCAAATTAATTTTTATTAAATCACTTGTTGGCGGAACGATAGCTTTTCTCTTTGTTTTTACAGTTGCAAAAATAGGTGGAACTGTCTTTGTTGTTAATTCATTTATAAAATTAGTAATTTTATTTTGTATTACTATACTAATAACTTTTCCAATAATAACTTTTTTCTTGCTTTCTAAAAATGATAAAGAAATGATCTCTATTATTATGCCAGCTAAAATTAGACATATTGTGAATATCTTATTAAGGTTGAAGACATGACTGCATGGGAAAATTTAGAAAATGAGATTCTTGAAAGGGATCTATGTATTGGATGTGGCACATGTGCCGGTGTTTGTCCTGTTGATGTACTCGAAATGCAGTTTGACAAATATGGTGAATATAAACCAGTGTTAATAGGTGATTGTATTGATTGTGATTTTTGTGATAGAGTATGTCCTTTTTTGGATGCCAATCCAAATGAAGATTTAATAAGTCAATCACGTTTCGCTGATATAGAGGGGATAAAACATAGAACAGAAACAGGTTATTATCTTGAAACTTATATTGGTCATACAGTGGAAGAAAAGATGCGCTGGAATGGTGCATCTGGAGGATTAACCACTTGGCTTTTGTGTGAATTGTTAAATACAGGTGCTGTTGATAAGGTAATCACAGTAACTTCAAATAATGATCCTGAAAAACTATTTGAATTTGGAGTGTATTCATCAGAGTCAGAAGTCAGGTCTGCTTCTAAGTCTGCTTATTATCCTATTGAAATGTCAGAAGTAATAAAGTATATCAATAAGAATAATTTTAAATACGCGATTGTTGGACTACCATGCTTTTTAACATCTATAGAGTTGGCAAAGAAACATCATAGAAAAATCAGAAATCGAGTAAAATTTACTTTTGGACTTGTTTGTGGGGGTATTAAAAACAAGAAATTTCCAAACTATTTAGCAGATAGATTTGGTATTAATAAAGGTTTTAATGAACTTTACTTTAGGGAAAAAGATATTAAGCAGCCTGCTACAGATTTCTCGTTTAAATTTAAGTCATTTTCTAATGAAGAAATACTAAATTTCAAGCAAGATAACATTCATATACCTTGGGCAAATAAATGGTTTACACCAAATGTGTGTAATTTTTGTGATGATGTTTTTGCTGAAACTGCGGATGCTTCCTTTATGGATGCTTGGTTACCAGGGATTCAAAATAACCCTAAAGGGACAAATTTGGTAATTACTAGAAATAATATTATAAATTCAATGTTAAGTACGTCAAATAATATTAACCTTGAACCAATCAGCATTGATAAGGTAATATATAGTCAAAGCTGGATTGGAGTGGTTCCCGATAAAAAGAAAGAGCTTAGCTATCGTTTAGATTATTTGAAGAAGAGAAATAAACATGTAATCAAGAAACGTATTAAGTTGAAAAAACCATTGTTTTTTAAAAAGAAAATAATTACGTTAAAAATGGAAATGCTGACAATGTCAAAAAAACTTTATTTGTCTTTTGAACGAGGTGAGATTAGCTTTAATGAATTTGAATTCAAAATGAATGCTTATTTAGAAGAGATTAAAAAGATAGAACGATACAAAAAGAACATTCTTGTGCCTGCCAGATGTATAAAAAATATAATTTTTAAGGTTATGAAAAAATGAGAATAGGAATTCTAACGTATCATTGGGTATATAATTTTGGAGCAAATCTTCAAGTATTGGCAACATGTGAATTATTAAAAGATAAAGGACATGATCCTATAGTATTAAATTTTGTACATGAAGATTTGGAAGAGTTTTATCACAAAAGAATACCTAAAGAACAATGGGTTGGGCATACAGAATTTATAAAAAGACACCTTCCTCTTACTGCTATATGTCATACAGAAGAAGAGTTGATTAGTGTATGTAAAGAAGAAAAGATTGAAGCCATAATTGTAGGTAGTGATGCTGTTTTGATGATTAATTTGAATGCTGGACTGTCAGATACAAAATATCCTAATCCTTTTTGGTTGAATTGGAAACGAAGTGATAAATATACTAATAATATTCCTGCAGCATTACTTTCGGCATCTTCAATGGGTAGTTACTATTTTAAATTTAATTCAGTATTGAAACAAAACATGAATAAATCTTTCAAAAATTTTAGTCATATAAGTGTTCGGGATAAATGGACTTCATGGATGCTTAGATATATAATAAGAACCAAACAGAAAGTTCATATGTCTCCAGACCCTGTTAGTGTACTTTCTAAAGTGAAGAAACTTGAACAGTTAGATCTGTCAAGTCCTTATCCTTCTAAATATATTCTGTTTAGTTCAAGATCAAAATTGATTACTCAAGAGTGGGTTGATGCACTAAAAAAGATAGCATATCAAAATGGACTAAAAGTAGGAGAGTTGCCAATGCCTGAGGGAAGTTCTGGCTTAGATTTTGATTTTAAAGTTGATATGCCTTTGGATGCACTAGAATGGTATAGATATATAATTAATTCTGATGGATATATAGGTGAACGTTTTCATGCTTCAGTAGTTTCACTATATAATAATATACCATTCGTTATTTTTGACACATATGCAAATAGAAAGCTTCAACTGTTAAGATTTGAGTTTCCCAGTAAGATATATGATTTATGTCGTAGAAGTGGATTTCTTAAAAATAGGATCACTTCTCATGAAATAGATCGTTTAACACCTCAAAAGGCGTTTCAACTTTTAGAAACATTTGATAAACAACGCTGCGAAGAATTCACGGAGAATGAACAAAATATATTTAGTGGAAACCTAGATATACTGTTAGATAAATTGGAAGGTAACAAAATATAATGTTTTCAGTTGTAATCCCTTTATATAACAAAGAACGACATATTGTAGATGCGGTTAAGTCTGTATTGCAGCAAACTTATGAAGAGTTTGAAATAATTATTGTGAATGATGGGAGTATCGACAATAGTCTTGATGCACTTAAGGTGATTAGTGATCCTAGGGTGAAAATTATTTCACAAGAAAATGCTGGTGTGTCTATGGCAAGAAATCTAGGAATAGAAAATGCTGCGTTTGATTATATCGCTTTTCTTGATGCGGATGATGAGTGGGAGTCTTTTTTCCTACAAGAAATATATGAATTAATAAACAAGTTTCCCCATACTGGATGGTATGCAACAGGTTATGCATATAAAGAGCATGGGAGACTAAAAGATGTACTTCCAAAAGATCTTAAAAAAAAGAAAAGTTTAGTAGATTTTTTTCAATATTCAATATTTGATTTATTGATACATATAGATTCTGTTGTTATTGAAAAGAGTTCATTGCAAGAAGTTGGTGTATTTCCTGAGGGTGTTTCTTATGGGGAAGATCAAGACCTATTTTCAAGATTAGCTTTGAAGTATCCATTGGCATACTCAGGAAAAGTAGGTACCCACTATAGTCTTGATAGTGATAATAGAGCTTGTTTGAATGTTGGATTGACTGAACTGTGGCCATTTCTAAAAGAGTATAATAATTTATTGAAAAATATAAAGATAACTGATGAAAAAAGATTTTATATAAATGAATTTATTGCTAGACGAATGATTTCAAAAGCTAGGTCATTAAAGCAGTATGGACAGACTGTAAAAGCAATACAGCTTTTGATGAAGTATACGGATACGGTTTTACTTAAAAAAACTTGGATTAAAAGTTTTATTTTTTGCTTGTCTCCCTATAAAACATTAAGAACATTAAAGCATTTTTTACAAGGACGTAAAGTGTGAATCCTATTTATTTCAGCGTAATCATACCACTCTACAACAAAGATAAATACATCAAAAGAACTTTAGATAGTGTTCTAAAACAGACTTTTACTAATTTTGAAATTATCATAGTTGATGATGGTTCTACGGATAATAGTTGTGAAATAGTTGAGTCTATAAGCGATCCTCGTATTCGTTGGATTCGTCAGGAAAATGGAGGACCATCCAAGGCTAGAAATCGTGGTATAAAAGAGGCAAAGGGTCAATTTATAGCTTTTCTGGATGCCGATGATCAGTGGTTGCCTGAGAAGTTAGAAAAACAGTATGGGTTGCATAGTAAGAATCCGGAAGTTGTTTGGTCTTGCAGCGGATATAAGGTTGTGGGGGGTATTAGGGAACAAACTGTTTCTTATAGTGAAGAAGGTATTTTAGCAGATGCAATTGATGCTATTGTTGATGGACTGACTATCTGGACAAGTACAGTTGTGATTCGAAAAGATGTATTTCAGAATGAGAGATTATATTTTAATGAAGATATTCATCGTTCTGAAGATATTGAAGTGTGGTATAAATTAGCTTGTCTTTATCCAAAAATAGGCTATATAAAAGAACAACCTGCAATTTATAATATTAAGCTTGATGGTAGTTTAACAAATACTGCTATGGGAAAAGAAGACTTTCCATTCTTAACTTTACGCTCCAGACTAGATAAAGAACTCGCTGCTACAGAAGAAACAAGAAGAAGTAAACTTATCAAAAATATAAACCAGATTAGTAAAAATAGTATATTTAGAGTTTGGGGAACAACAAAGAATTTTAAAGTTTACAACGAACTTTTTAAACCAGTAATTGATGATAAATTATTAATTGTATTATATTATACAAGTTTTTTACCGAATATCATAAAAAAAATAATATGGAAAGTGGGTCACTAAGATGGCAAAACCTATAAAAAATGCAAAAAAAATTGATAGTAAAAAATTATTTAGTTTATATGCCCATTTAGGCTTTATGAATCCCTTCTATATAGAAAATAATAATCATTTAATAATAGACACGGATTTTGAAGAGATTGTAAAGCACCAGGATCAGCGTAATGCTATTGACCCAGTCGCAGTCATTGAAATATTAAATAAAAGCTATACTTTTGGAGATAGAACATTTATAAAAGATGTTAATTTAACTCCTTGGATGGCTAAGCCCAATAAAGAACAAACTTCTTGGGAATATGTGGAAGATTTTCCGCCACATGGAAATATTGTTGTTGCCGAAGAAGTAGCGGCAGAATCTTTATTCAAAAAGTTACTTCAAGAAATAAAAAATTATATTGGAAAAAGCTTGAATGTAGGTATTTTACTTTCTGGTGGTATGGATAGTAGAATTATTGCTGCTGCAATTAAGCATTTACAAGACAATAATGAAATAAATGTAAATATTATTGCATTAACATGGGGCATTGAGAATTCACGTGATGTTATATATGCTAAAAGAATTGCTGATTTGTTCGGTTGGACATGGGAATACTTTGAATTGAGTCATAAAAATTTGATTGAAAATATAGAGATTGCAGCTAAACATGGTGCATTGTATTCTCCAGTTCATCTACATGCTATGCCAAAAATTAGTGAATTGAAAAATATAGATTGTATTATAGCTGGAAGTTTTGGTGATAGTATAGGAAGAGCAGAATACTCGGGGATTAAAGTAAAAAACTTAAAGCAGACGACAAGTAGAATGATAAATAAATTTAAAATTATAAAAAATAATATATATAAAACAAATATTCCCAAGGTTCATGGTGATATTGATAGATATCATAAATTATTTCCAAGGCAAGAAAATTACCAATATTATGAACTAGAAAAACAAATACATTATATGAGAAAGCAATTGAATCAGTGCATGTCAGTTATAAATGAAAAAATACCGCTTTTCCAGGCATTTACATCTCCCGAAGTGTTTGGATATATGTGGTCGTTGTCTCCAGAAGTAAGAAATGATAAAATTTATTATCACATTTTAAATAAATACTTCCCCGGTTTACTTGAACTCCCTTGGGCAAGAACGGGGTGTCGTTATTTGTCAGAAAATTGCGATAAACCAGATAATTATTTAAAGAATTATCATAATTATGGGAAATGGATTAGAGAAGATATAGATACAATTATTCAAAAGAAAGTTTTATCCTCTCATATAAAAAAACTGAATGTATTCAACATGAGTGCTTTGGAAAAATTATTGTGGGTGAACTCTTTTTCGGGAGATAAATTAACAATGATAGACGAATACCTAATTTGGATTGCTTCCCTTTCTGATGCTGTACAACTATATAATATTCAAGGTTTAAATAATGTAGATAACTCTATAATAGATAAGTTTAATGGAAATATAACAAGTATCCTTCAATTTATTGTTTTTAAATTAAAACATAAGTTAAAAGTTTGAGTAAACTTCAAAATCTTTTGTGTATTTTAATATTTTCAGGAAGGATATAAACATTGAATATTACAAAAATATTTAAAAAAGAAAAATGGACAAAGTATATTTATATGACATTGTTTGTTTTACTATTTTTATTTAAACCATCTTTTGAAAGTTCAATTGACATCTTAAAGCTGTTTATTTACAGTTCAGTTTTCTTGTTTGCGGTTTTTATCCATTTACTTTCCCAAAAAAATAAAAACTGGTTCCGATTGGATATACTTTTTTTATTGGGTTTTGGAGTTGTTCATTTTCAATGGGCAATTATGATGTCCTTTGGTGATATTACCCCAGTATATATTTTATGGGGTATAGGAGACATTCGCAATATGAACTATGGAACATGGCTTTCAAGTGTTGGTATTTTAGTTTGGTTTATGGGGTATGCTTGGCTTCATTCGAAAAAGAGAAATATGGTTGAATATAGTATTAAGTACAAAAAACTGTTTTGGATATCAGTAATATTATTTATTTTATTTATCATGATGGCAGGAAGTGGTTTTTTAAGTGGAGGAATCTATAAGGGGCAAGGCGGAGGAAGTACAGGTGCAGGTATTTCTGTTTATTTTCAACTATTACTAAGCATTTCCATTTTGGCTTTAACAGCAGTTATTATTCTCCATAAGAAAAATACTTTCAAATCAAAAACTATTGTATGGTTTTTAGGTTTGGATAAAAAATATCTTATTTTAGCAGGTAGTTATATTTTACTTTTTTTGTCAGTCGGTGATAGAGGTGCAGCTGTGCAGTTGACTATCACATTTTTGGTATTATTTGGTGCTCTTGTAAGACCAATAAGTTTAAAGGAGTTCAGCCTAATCATCGTAGTAGGTGCAATAGTCTTGACCTTGATCGGTTTGGGACGAAGTGTGGAGACAGATGAAAATATTTTAGTTGCAGGAGCAAATAAAGCAGAGTTTACCTCAAATTATGATGTAACAATGGAGTTGGCAAACAGTGCAAGAACACTTTATAGTGGATTATCAGATGTGCCTGAACATCATGATTACTTTTGGGGTAAATTGTGGTTAGGAAAGTTCTTGGCAGTTATTCCTCTCTCTCAAAATGTATACCTACAATTGAGTGGTGATAAGTCGTATGAATTAGGTTCAGCTGGCTACATAACATATTTGCGTTATGGAGTGAGACCTCCATCAGGAGAAGGAACAAGTTTAATTATAGATATCTATTTAAATTTTGGATTAATAGGTGTAATTTTCTTTATGTTTTTATTGGGTCTGTTTTTTAAAAAAGTACAAAATGAATTGAATCAGCAAAAAAGTTATTATTGGATTATAACTGCTGCATTATTAGCAAGTACAGCATTTTATATGGGAAGAGGTAGTTTGTTTGATGTACTAAGACCTATTCTGTGGGGCTTAGTTTTAGCCACAGTATTTGTTAAACGAAAGAAAGTAGTATCATGAAAATCGTTTTAGTTATTCCCACATTAAAACAAGGTGGAGCAGAGCGGGTGATGTCTGAGTTGGCAAATAAGTTTGAGAAAAGAGGGAATGAAGTAACTATGGCTCTTTGGATTGGAGGAGAACAATTTTATCATCTTAATCGTAATATTAAAATTATTGATTTCAAGTCTGCACATGATTCAAAAATAGATAAAATAAAAGGTTTAGTTAATACTGTTTTTTCACTGCGAAGAACTTTTAAAGAGAAACAGCCAGATGCAGTAATAAGTTTTTTGACCAAAAGCAATATCATTTCCCTGTTGTCTGCTAGCTTTTTAGACACAAAGATTTATATATCGGAAAGGGGAAGTCCTGAAAGATGGGATAAAGCGCATCCTTGGATTACGATAAAGTTGCGCGATCTTACCTATGGAAAAGCTGCAGGCTTTATTGCCCAAACTAAAGATGCAAAAAAAGCCGCAGAAAGTAAATTTGGTATAAAGAAGTGCCGTGTTATTCCTAATCCAATTAAATCACAAAAAATAGTACAAACAGAAAAAGAAAAGATTATTTTGAATGTAGGGAGACTCCATGAGGGTAAAGGTCAAGATTTGTTGATTGATATGTTTGCAAAACTGGATGCGCCTGATTGGAGATTGATTATATTGGGAGAAGGCCCATATAGAGAAACTTTAGAAAAGATGATTCAAGCACTTGGTTTGAAAGACAGAGTGGAAGTTCCAGGAGCTATGAAAAATATAGATTATTGGCTTTCAAGAGCTTCTATTTTTGCTTTCCCCTCTCTCCACGAAGGCTTCCCCAATGCTTTGGCTGAAGCTATGGCAGCGGGGGTTCCAAGCGTTAGTTTTGATTGTACTACTGGACCTGCTGATCTTATTGAAGATGGAGAAAATGGTTTTTTGGTTCCCTTGAATGATATAGATCTTTTTACTAAAAGATTGCAACAGTTAATAAATGATGAAAAACTAAAAGATAAATTTTCAAATGAAGCAAAAAAAGTGAATGAAATATATAGTTTAGATATGATATCTAACAAGTTATTGAGGTTTATAGATAGTGAGGAAAATGAAGATGGAAAATAAAAAGACAATTATTACCTATGGTACATTTGATATGTTCCATATAGGACATTTAAAATTATTGCAAAGATTAAAAGAATTTGGTGATGAGTTAATCGTTGCAGTATCAACAGATGAGTTTAATGAATTGAAAGGAAAAAAAACATTAATACCCTATGAACAGCGTGCGGAGATTGTTTCCAATATAAAATGTGTGAATAAAGTAATTCCTGAAAACTCTTGGGATCAAAAGATAGAAGATGTAGAACAATACAATATTGATATTTTTGCCATAGGGGATGACTGGGAAGGAAAATTTGATTTTTTAGAAAAGTATTGTGAAGTTGTATATCTCGCAAGAACTAAAAATGTCTCAACAACAAAATTGAAAAAATCCCTTAGTAACTTTCTGTCAATACCGAAAGAAGATATACTGAATGCATTTACAATCATTGAACAATTAAAAAAAGACTTTGAATGAGAAAAATTATAAATTCTTTAGTCTACTTTTTCGATTGTATTATTCCAAAAAATGATAAACAGTTTGCATTTTCTAGTTTTCCTGCTATATCGGACAATAGCTACGCAATGTTTAAATATCTTTATCTATCCAGTAAAAACCTTAAAATGATATGGTTGCTATCTGATACTAAAAAAATAGATATGTACAAAAAAATACTTACCTGTGATTTGGATTTATCGGAATCTGACTTTATGAATATTACTTTTGTTCAGAAAAACTCTATGCTTGGATTATTTTATTATGCACGATCAAAATATGTTTTTTTTACTCACGGACTATACCCTCGTGTTAAATTTCCCAAAAATCATATATTGGTAAATTTATGGCATGGAATGCCATTGAAAACCATTGGACTATTAGATGATCCCAACAATAAAGACATTCCAGGCTCAACCTACACAATAGCAACATCTGTTTTTTTTCAAAACTACATGTCTAAAGCATTTGGATTGAAGGAATATGATGTTTTGGTCAGTGGACAACCTCGTAATGATATTTTATTTGAAAAAAATAACTGCTTAAGAAAATTCAATATCGATATAAATCAATATAAAAAAATATTTTTATGGACACCTACTTATCGCCAGGCCACCATAGGCTATACTAATATTGATGGTGAAATATTTAATGGTCTGCCTGTTATTGCAGAAGAGTATGAAGTGCTAAATCAAAATTTAAAAACTTTGGACTCTTTTATGATCATAAAGCTACACCCTATGGATATCTTAAATCGTAATAAGTTCAAGAAGTACACTAACTTATTGTTTTTAACTAGCGATGATTTAACAAGATACTGCTGTCAGCTTAACCAGATACTAGGTAGTGTAGATGTTCTTATGACTGATTTTTCATCTATATACATAGACTTCTTGCTTTTAAATAGACCAATAGGATTTGTGATGGATGACTTTGAAAAATTTAGTAATTCCAGGGGATTCGTGATGGAAAATACTAAAGATTATATGCCCGGAGAATTCATATCGTCAAAGAATAATTTTTTTGATTTTCTAAATAAATGTATAGAGGGCCTAGATGACTTTAAGGATAAAAGAAGAGAAGCCAATGATATATTCAACGAGATAAAGACTGGATTTTCTAAACAGTTATGGTTTGAGATCTTGGAGCGTGAGAAGTAGTATGAAAATCTTTATAAATACTTCAAGTCTTTATTTTGGAGGAGGACTACAGGTTGCTCTATCGTTTATCAATGAATTAAAAGCCATAAATGAGAACCATAAATATTATATATTATTGTCTCAAGCCGTAAATAAGCAGATTTCTCAAAAAGATTTTCCTGCTAATTTTCACTTCTATCTTATAGAAAAATCTCCTGCATCTCTCAAAATAAGAAAGCAGATAGTTGTACAATTGGATGCACTTGAAGAACAGATAAGACCTGACATAGTGTTTTCAGTATTTGGACCAAGTTACTGGAAGCCAAAAGCAAAACACCTATTGGGATTTGCTGATGGTTGGGTTTACAATCGTGAGTCTGTAGCTTATGATAGATTACCTTTTTTAAAACGAATCAAAATGAGATTACATGGGAAGTACAAGAGTTATTATCTGAAAAGAGACGCAGACTATTATGTCTTGGAAACAAATGATGCCAAGAAGAAATTGGCCAAGACACTTGGTTTGAGTGAAGCTAATATATTTGTTGTTGGCAATACATATAGTACGATCTTTAATGAAGACTATTATGTAAAACCCAAAAGTAACCATTATATTCCCCTACCGAGTAAAGGAGATGGTGAATATAGATTAATGTATATTGCTCATTATTATGTACATAAAAACCTGGAAATTATACATGAATTGTTGCCGTTTCTCGAAGACTATAACATAAAGTTTGTTTTGACTCTTCCGGATATAAGTTTTAGAAGTCTTTTTCAAAATGAGACAAATAAAATTATCAACCTAGGGCCAATCTCTCAAAAATCTTGTCCTTCTGTTTATGCACAGTGCGATGCATTATTTGCTCCAACCTTGCTTGAAACGTTTAGTGCGGCCTATCCTGAAGCTATGAAAATGGAAAAGCCAATATTGACATCTAATTATTCTTTTGCAAAAGATGTCTGTCAGGATGCAGCACTCTATTTTGATCCGCTTGATCCAGAAGATATTGCCGAGAAAATTAAAAAACTTCTAGATGATAAAGCTTTACAAACTGAGCTTGTAGAGAAAGGGAAGAAGAGAGTGAAAGAATTTGAGACAGCGAGATCACGGGCAGAAAAATATATTACTTTATGTGAAAAAATAGTAGAATTAAAATAGAAGAGGGAGAAGATAATGTTCAAAAATAAAACACTTCTTATCACCGGAGGAACAGGTTCATTCGGAAACGCTGTTCTGCGCCGGTTTCTGGATACTGACATCAAAGAGATCCGTATCTTTTCTCGCGACGAGAAGAAGCAAGATGATATGCGCAAGCAATACAATAATCCCAAGCTGAAATTTTACCTGGGAGATGTGCGAGACACGAACTCCATCAAAGATGCGATGAGGGGTGTGGACTTTGTGTTTCATGCCGCAGCACTCAAGCAGGTGCCATCCTGTGAATTTTACCCGATGCAGGCAGTCAAAACCAATGTCATCGGGACAGAGAATGTCCTCTATGAAGCCATAGATGCCGGGGTCAAAAAAGTCATCGTGCTCAGTACGGACAAAGCTGTCTATCCTATCAATGCCATGGGTATATCAAAAGCGATGATGGAGAGAGTCGCTGTAGCAAAATCGCGCAACCTGGATGATAATGACATTATGATCGCCTGTACCCGTTATGGCAATGTCATGGCATCCCGTGGTTCAGTTATTCCACTCTTTATCGACCAGGTACGAAAGGGTGAAGAGATCACTATCACCGATCCGGCTATGACTCGCTTTATGATGAGCTTGGATCAGGCAGTCGAGCTGGTGCTCTTCGCCTTTGAAAATGGCCACAATGGTGATATCTTTGTCCAGAAGGCCCCGGCAGCAACCATCGACCTCTTGGCTCGTACACTGACCAATCTTCTGGGGCATCCAGATCACCCGATCAGCATCATCGGAACACGACACGGTGAAAAGCTCTATGAAGCACTCCTTACGCGGGAGGAGATGGTCTCTGCTGAAGATATGGGTGACTATTACCGTATCCCTGCCGATACGCGTGACCTTAACTATGCTAAATATTTTGAAGAGGGGGAAGAGGTCGTGACACAAGCAGATGAGTATCACTCACACAATACACATCAGTTATCCGAGGATGAACTTCGAGAGATGCTTATGGAATTACTGGAGATACAAGATGACCTTAAAGAATTTGGAGTGATATCGTGAGGAAGATTATGACAATTGTCGGTACACGGCCAGAGATCATTAAGCTTAGTCGTGTTATCGCTGAGCTTGAAAAATATACTGAGCATATCCTGGTGCACAGTGGGCAGAATTATGACTATGAACTCAATGAAGTTTTTTTTAATGAAATGGGGATCAAAAAACCAGACTACTTTTTGAACGCGGCAGCAGATAATGCAGCTGAGACTATCGCTAATGTTATCAGTAAGTCAGATAAGTTACTAGAAGAAGTTAAACCTGATGCAGTACTTCTTTATGGTGATACCAATAGCTGTCTTTCTGTTATCTCGGCAAAGCGTCGTAAAATCCCCGTCTTTCATATGGAAGCGGGGAATCGTTGCTTTGACCAGAGAGTCCCTGAAGAGATAAACAGAAAGATCGTTGACCAGCTGAGCGATATCAATATGACATTGACAGAACATGCACGTCGTTACTTGATCGCAGAAGGGATCAGGCCGGAAACTGTCATTAAAACTGGATCATCCATGCTCGAAGTGCTGAATTATCATAAAGATGAGATCGATAACTCAGATGTATTAGAACGCTTAGACTTGGAAGAAAAAGAATTTTTCATAGTGAGTGCACATAGGGAAGAGAATGTAGACTCCGAACAAAACTTCAATGATCTGCTGGAATCACTCAATAAGATCGCAGAGACATACGGAAAACGAATCATCGTCTCCACTCATCCCAGAACGCGTAAAAAACTTGAAGCAATGGATACTAAAGAGTTTAACCCTCTCATAGAGTTTATGAAACCTCTCGGATTCTTTGATTACATCGCACTTCAAAAAAATGCGTACTGTGCTATTTCGGACAGTGGGACGATTACCGAAGAGTCTTCTATTCTTAACTTCCCTGCTATTACCATACGTCAAGCCCATGAACGTCCAGAAGGAATGGACGAGGGGACACTGATCATGTCTGGACTGAAAAGTGATGATATCTTGTCTGCCATTGACATAGTGACTGGGCAGTGGAATGAAAATCCTAATGTAACTCACCTAGTAGAAGACTACAATAGCGATAATGTCTCCAAAAAAGTAGTTCGCATCATAGTGAGTTACATCGACTATGTAAATCGCACGGTTTGGAAGGAGTACTAGGGTGAAAAAAAAAATATTAGTACTTGGCTCTACGGGAATGCTTGGACATCAAGTAGTAGATTATTTTTTGAAATTTACTGAATATGAAGTTATTGATATAGCATTTAAAAATAAATTTAGAGAAAATACGATAATTTTAGATATTACAAACAAGAAGCAGGTTGAGAATGTGATTACTGAAATAAAACCTGACTATATTATAAATTGCATAGGAGTATTAATTGGTGGGGCGAATAATGATATTGCAAATGCTATTTATATCAACGCGTATTTGCCGCATCAATTAAAGAATATTGCTAAAGAAATAAATGCGAAATTAGTTCATATATCAACAGATTGTGTATTTTCAGGTGAAAAAGGAAAATATATTGAATCAGATGAAAAAGATGGTAAGGATACTTACGCAAAAACCAAAGCATTGGGTGAGGTCGTTGATGATACGAATGTTACATTAAGAACTTCTATTATCGGACCTGAATTGAAAACCAATGGAGAAGGTCTGTTCCATTGGTTTATGAATCAAACAGGAACCACAAATGGATTCACTAAAGCTATCTGGTCTGGAGTGACAACATTGGAACTTGCAAAGGCTATAAAGTGGGCTATTGAAAAGCATATTACGGGTTTGTATCATGTTACAAATAATCAATCTATAAATAAATATGAATTACTTAATTTATTTAGAAAATATACCAAAAAAGATATAGAAATAAATGTAATTGATGGCAAGGAAGTTGACAAAAGTTTTATTGACACAAGAAAGGATATTGACTATAGTATTCCTAGCTATCAAGAGATGGTAAGAGATATGACTGATTCAATTAAAGAAAATGATAAATTATATTCGCAATATAAAGTGAGCTAAAGAAATGAATATACTGTTTTTATTTATCAAATATCCAGAAAACCCAAGTGATACAAATTTAACAAAAGATTTATCTGATGAATTTGCAAGAAAAGGTGAGTCAGTATATGTTGCTACAATCAGAGAGAAAAAGCATAATCTTGATACGCAGGACAGAGTAGAAAATAATACTAATGTTCTAAGAGTCAAAACAGGAAATATGTTTGATGATGTTTCTAAGTTTGAAAAACTAGCATCTATGATGACTTTAAATAATGAAGTTTTAAAACAAATAAAAAACCATTGGAAAGATGTTAGATTTGATTTGATTGTAGGTACATCGCCACATATGGCAAACTACAAATTGATTCGTGGCTTGAAAAAATATTATAATTGCCCGGCTTTTTTAATTTTATGGGACTTGTTTCCTCAGAATGCTAAGGATCTTGGATTGATTAAGAATAAATTTGTTTTTAATTATTTCCAGGGCATAGAAAAGAAAAATTTAAAAAGTTTTGACTATATAGGTTGTCAGTCAATTGGAAATTTAAACTATATGAAGAAAAATTATAAATATTTGGATTCAAAAAAGTTATTTTTATTTCCACAATGGTCAAAAATAGAGAAAGGATTAGAGTTCAATAGGAACGAAATGCGAAACAAATATGCTTTTAAGCTTGATGATTTTATTTTGGTATTTGGTGGGAATATGGGTAAGCCGCAAAACCTAAACAATATAATCAACCTCGCAAATGAAGTAAAATCAGAAAAAAAAGTAAAATTTTTATTTGTAGGGCAAGGAACGGAAACTAAAAAATTAAAGACTTTAGTTAAAAATCTCAACTTGACTAATGTAATTTTTGAAGATTTTATCCCAAGAGAATATTATGAAAAATTGATTGCTTCGTGTGATATTGGCCTTGTTAGTCTAGATCCAAGATTTACTTTTCCAAATTTTCCATCAAAAATATTAGATTATCTTAAGTTGGGATTACCGATATTAGCATCCTTAGATGAGTATGCACTTGCAGATTATGGTCATTTAATTGAAAATGAAATTCAAGCAGGATTTTGTTGCGAGGCAACCGATATGAATTTATATAAAAGTAATTTATTGAAGCTGCTCAATGATGATAGTTTATGCAGACAATTATCTTTGAATGGCAGACAATATTTTGAAAATAACTTTAATGTTAAAGGTAGATACTTAGATTTTATGAATATTGTGAATCCATAAATGATTAAAACTCTTTTCGACAGATCACTGGCACTGCTGCTGATCATCCTCTTTTCTCCGATATACCTTATCATTTCACTATTGATACTGTTCAAAATGGGAAGGCCTATATTTTTTAGGCAAAAAAGACCCGGATTGAATAGTGAAATATTCGGGATCTATAAATTTAGAACGATGACAAACGAAAAAGATGAAAATGGCGAACTTTTACCGGATGATCAAAGACTGGTAGGTGTGGGTAAGTTCATACGAAGTGCATCTCTGGATGAACTGCCGCAGATCCTGAATGTACTCAAAGGAGATATGAGCTTTGTAGGACCAAGACCACTGCTTATCGAATACCTGCCTCTGTACAGTCAGAAGCAAAAGAGAAGACAGGATGTCAAGCCCGGCATCACGGGATGGGCGCAGGTCAATGGACGAAATGCGATATCCTGGGAACAAAAGTTTGACTATGATGTCTGGTATGTCGATCATCACTCTTTTTGGCTCGATATCAAGATACTGTGGATGACATTTTTGAAAGTTGTCAATAGAAGTGATATCAGCTCTGATACGGCTGTGACTATGGAGAAGTTTGAAGGTTCTTCATAATTGACAATATCATTACAAAATGATACAATGCTAAAAAGACGATAAAGGATTTAATATGACAGCCATGGTGGGAGTGAGGGAGCTTGTGAGAAATTCCAATATTTTAGATGAATATGACTATATCGAAGTGGAAGACAAGAAGACACACGAGTATAAGGGGGTGTTCGTCTCTCCAAGATATGCTGATGATGTCAAGAGGATTGTCGATGAAAAAATAGCAGCAGAAAAAAAAGATAAGATTGATAGATTGATGAAGTATGCCGGTACAGGGCGGATCAAGGAAGAGTTTAACCATTTGACATCCAGGGAAATAAGAGAAAAGATGGCTAAGGAGAAATATGGGGAAGCATAACATATATTTGGATACAAATATTGTAGCTGATCTGCTGGATCCATCGAGAAAGGGTCACAAGATATCATTGGCTTTGTTAAATAAGCTGCTTACGGATAGTTGGAACATCTATATCAGTGAGGATATGCTAAGTACTTTATATTATATTTCAGCAGACAAAAAGGCTGCATTGGAGTTTTTTAAAAATGTTATTTTCAAGGATTGGAATGTATCAGCATACGGTATTGAGACGATGCAGGAGGCAGTAGGGCTATCACTTTGCAATAGTTTGGATTTGGAAGATATCCTGCAGTGTCTTTGTGCAAAAAAGAATAGCTCTGAGATTTTAATCACAAATGATAAGCAATTCTATGATTGCGGTGTGGGGATATTGACAGCAGAAGTGTTTTTGGAGAGAAATGAATAGTATATTTGTCGATCATCACTCTTTTTGGTTGGATATCAAAATACTATGGATGACATTCTTGAAGGTTGTCAATAGAAGTGATATCAGCTCTGATACGGCTGTGACTATGGAGAAGTTTGAAGGTACTAAATGAGAACTATTGACAAGCGCATCCCTTTTGGGGTACACTATGGAAAAAGGATATATAATGCCTAAAATGCAAACAACAATCCGTCTTGAAGAGAGTGATTATAAACAAGCGCGTGAAATTCTGGAATATATTGGTATGAATTATGCACAGGCTGTCAATATGTTCAACCGTATGATCATACTGGAAAAAGGATTGCCTTTTGAGGCAAAGATTCCCAACAGTACCACTAAAACAGCAATGAAAGAAGCATTGGAACTAGATGGAGAATTCATCACTTTGGATGACCTGAAGAGAGAAGATGCAGCTATTTCGAACTAAAACTTTCAAAAAAGAGTATGCAAAAGCGAAAATGTCAGACACCCAATATGCAAAATATCTGAAATATCTTGCTGCTATTTTGAACTACCAGGAACTTCCTCCAGAAACAAGAGATCATAATTTGACTGGAGAATATATTGGCTTTCGAGAGTTTCATATCGCTGGTGACTTATTGTTAGTATATATCATTGAAGATGACATATTGAGACTAACTCGAATAGGTACGCATTCACAGTTGTTTAAATAATCTATGGAGAAGTCTGAAGGAAGTATGTTATGAAAACAATAGCAATTTATGGCGCAAGTGGTCATGGTAAAGTTGTGGC
>DAOUQP010000197.1 GCA_030625575.1 Eubacteriales bacterium
AAGAAATTGTTAAGAATTTAAAAATAGAAATTATGCCTTTACTTGTTTATATAGACGAAATTGAATACGAGGATAGTAAAACGATTGAATCGAAATATCTATACGATAAAATGAGAGAAGGATGTTCAACAAGGACTGCACAAATTACAGCAACGACATTATATAATGAATTTATTAAATATGTAGATAGTGACGACGAATACCTATATATTGCACTATCATCAGAATTATCAGGTACATATCAGACTGCAAATGTGGTATTAGAAGAATTGAAAGAAACTTATCCTGAACTTAAAATAAGAATATATGATTCAAAGTGTGCTTCTGTTGGTTTGGGTCTTGTGGTTGATTATGCTGCTAGATTGGCGGAAGATGGGGTTGATATAGATCAAATAATAAAGTTGGTAGATTTCAAAGCATCTAATATGGAGCATATAATTACAGTTGATGATATTGAATATCTATATCGCGGAGGAAGAATAAGCAAATCAAAAGCCGTGATTGGCGGAGTTTTAAATATAAAACCAATTATCAATATGGAAAAAGGAAAACTTAAGCTTATAGGTAAAGCACGAAGTCAAAAGCAGGTAATAAGAAGAATGTTGGATATTATGGAACAGCGCGGTAGTAATCTTAGCCAACAGACTGTAGGCATACACCACGCAGATGATTGGGATACTGCAGAAGTAGTGGAAAAAATGATTCGTGAGCGATTTGGAGTCAAGGATTTCATAGTGAATTATGCAGGATGTGTTATGGGTGCTCATTTAGGACCAGGTGCGATATCTATTTTCTTTACTAGTGATTCTCAAGATGAAAATTAATATATTATAGCTTAAGTTATAAGAAAAAATATTAATATTGATTTTCAATGAATTGATGGAGATCAATAAGTAATAACAGCGGATAATAATGCTGTTATTTTTTTTGTATGCACATTAATTGTATCAATTGATACAATTGTAGAAGTACACTTTCGAACGATTTAAAAACAAATTTGTGGGAGTAAATTTTTAACCGTTGCCCACTTTGGGATGATTGCTGGTATAATAATTATATGCATGATGGAAAAGGAAAAAGAATTATTTATGAAGTAAAATTAGAGGGGGAACAATTTATATGAAGAGAGTATTAGTGCTATTGATCATAGTTCTTTTAGTGGTGGGGTGTAGTTCAAAAACTATAGAAAAAGAAACAAAATCTACGGATGTTGAAGAACCTGTTGAAATAGTAGAAGTTGATGAATCTGATGAAATTGTAATAGATGAAGACTCAGATATTATAGGGGAAGTTTTTGTAAAGTATGAAGAAAGTTTTGATGAAGACATAAGTGATGATTGGTTGATATCTAAATATGTAACTTTGGAGCCATCTCCACAAGGAGTTTATTTTGAAAATGGAACTGTTAGACTTGTAGCCGAAGAGACAGATCGTGCACCAATTCTTTCATCGACTCCTCAGGCAATTGAGGATGCTAAATACATAACGATTAATGCGAAAATGAAAACGAGTTTTGCGAATGAGTATTATACAGGAGCCATGGGAATATTTTTTACTGATAGCCAGGATATAGAAGTAGAAGTCAATGCGGATAGCTGGTCATCAAGCTTTGGAAGACGTCCTATACAAACAGAATATGTGAATTATTTTTCTGATAGCTCAAGGCGTATTATAGATAATGGATTTATATTCTACACGGCAAGTGAAGAACATGGTTCTAATATACAAGCCTTTGAATCCGGGGTATTTGATGAATGGTTTACACAACAATTCGTTATAAATATGGAAACAGGTGAAGTTACATGTACAATCAATGATGAAACATTAACCAGTATGATCGATATTCCAAAAGAAGGTTATTTAAGAATATGGGTTCATCCTTATGGATGGTTTACAGGTCATGAAGTTGTTATAGATTCAATTGATATATATTTAAGTAAATAATTCAATAATAATTAAGAGTAACGATGAATACAATGTCGTTACTTTTTTGATGTGTATAGGAAAAATTAATTGTACTGTAAAATATTATATTTGCCCTTATTTTTCTTTGCATTTATAACACCAATATCGTATTATTAATATGCAGAGTTAAATAAAAATACTAATTATTCATACAGGAGAATGCCAATGAAACAGATACTTGTTATAGCGACAGGAGGAACAATTGCAGCATCAGATGGAGGAAAAGGACTAGCTCCACATTATGATGTATCGCAGTTGTTGTCTTATATTCCAGAAGTGAAAGATAAATGTGATGTAACTGGACGAATGGTCATGAATATCGATAGTAG
>DAOUQP010000068.1 GCA_030625575.1 Eubacteriales bacterium
GACAATGGATATAAGGGCGTTAAAGTGGTCAAGTGAAGGTCTTTGTCTGATTGGTGAGGCAGCAGGTGCGACAAGTCCTACATCTGCTGAGGGATTCAGTTATGCACTGAAATCATCTTTATATCTAGCAGAAGAACTGAAAGCTGGATTTGATGGTATCGAAGGGCGTTATAGGAAGAGATGCAGAAAAATCGCGATGAACATTGTAGGGAAACATCTTAAATCGCCGGCAATGTACAATCGGACCATACGTAAACTAGTTATGAATTCTGGATTGAGTACAATTAAAATGACTGAAGGTGTCGAGTAGTTGAATTGGTTTCAGTAAATATAGCTTAAAAAAGGTGCTGATGATTACTCACCAACACCAAATATTATTGAATTATTTTTCTTGAATTATTCGAACCATTTTCCTTCAATCAAGTCTTTTGCGTCCCTTGTTAATGGAATCAAGTCTGTTTTATCTAAATAGCTGATATCGAATTTTCGATTGAGAGCCGCGAAATGCTTGACACCAAAGGCGATTTTATTTAAATAAGAGAAAACACCGATGGCACCAGGTGAGAAATTGTTTGCTTCTTTACCGTATATGGCACGTAAATCGGCAAGATCACTGTAAATTTCTTCGATTGTTGTACCGTATTGTTTGAAGATAGCGGGTACATTGCCATCCTTGATCATGTTTCCGATTCTCTTTCCGCTCATCGCTGCGGCCATTGCCGCTCTGCAAATACCAATGGCAGTCACGTCGCCATTACCATAAGCAAGAGCTTTGAAGACGTGATCTTCGGAAGCAAATCCGCCCGTTAATGTGATGGCTGGAATCCAAAGACCTTCTTTTTTTAATTTCTCCACGATATTTATGAGCGCTTCCTCCATCATGACTGTAGGATAGGCCCATTCGTTCATCATTTTTGCGGGGCTGTAACCACTACCGCCACCAGCACCGTCGAAAGTGATCATGTCTATGCCGGCTTTACTTCCTAAACGAATTGATTTTTCCATATCGGCTAGATCGTATCCGGCCATTTTAAAATAAATATTTTTAGCGCCCAATTCTCTTAATTCGGCCACTCTAGGGACTAGGTATTCTTCTGTCCATAAAGGCAATCTTGAATAAGTATAGAAGTTAGGACAGACTTCTTCTTTATAGGCTTTTATGATTTTGGGATCACTTGGATCAGGATAGACGAGATTGCCGGTTTCTTGTTTTTTTAAAGCTTCTTCTATATTTTTGAGTCGATTGATTGGTTGTGTTCCTTTAGCACCTTGACCGAATTTTATTTCTATTGCTTCAGCGCCATGCACTTTGATTGCATATTCGGGAAGGCAAAGCATATCATCTTCGACATTACATTGCAAAATAATCTGTCCGTATCCGCGGTAATATTTACGAAAAGAATCCAACATGTTTTTTAGTGCAGGGAAATGGACGATTTTACCGTTCTCTATAACAAGTTCGGGATCTTTATTTCTAGCGTCTTCTCCAATGACACAACATATGCCTGCCATTGCTGCTCCACCGAAATAGTCTTCCCAATTGAGTTTGATAAGTGCTGGTAGAATTACTGGCATTGTCATTTTTACAGAATTATGCTTTCCAAAAGTTTTCTCTAAATTGACATTGAAAATATTTGCTTCTTCATAGGTCGGATTAACGCCAGTAGCTCCAAAGACACGACCGTTGATGTTGAAATTGGAATAGTCTATCGGGTAGTCTTTTTCGGAACCGACTTGATTATTGCCTGTGGTGGTGGGATAGACGGTTCGCATCCCTAAAACCGCAGCTAGTCCAAGTTCACAAACCGAATTGCAATCTTCGGAGCATAAAGAGCACATGCCAGATTGTGGTGAAAGTTTGTTACTTCGATTCTTCGTATCATTGAAAGCTGATGATAATGCAGGTGAATAAGTCATATTTAATCCTCCTTAATAAATTATATGGTTTTATTAAAAACTTTTACAAGGTACTTTAATCTTATCAAAAAATAACTTTCATACCATCATTTATTATAGTTTATTTTGATTTTTCTCGCAAATGTAAAACACAAGGGTGCCGGTGTTAACTTAGGGACATTGGGGCAAAATAATAAAGTGATTTTTTCAGGCAATAAAATAATTTCCTTGTCAAATAGTATAGGTGGAGAATAAAAAAATTAAATAGATTTGAGAGTCAAGAACACGTGCAGTTTAGAAGGAAACTTTTAAACTCATTTCTATAAATACAGATAGTAAAAAAGGTTTTTTTCTTAAAATGTTGAAATTAGAAAGTGGACCGGCTTGAGTTGGAAAATACAAATGCGAGATAATATGTCTTTGTGTTGACAAAAAAAAGATAGAAAATGATAGAATAAATCAATACCCACATGGTGGATGTTTTTTTGTGAAAAGATATAAGGAATGTTTGTTCAAATAAAAAATGGTATAATCAATACAAATATCTATAAATGAGGATTTGATAACATGGGTGTTAAAAAAAAATTAAGGATACTTATATATAGTGTAGTAGTGATTTTGTTAACAAGTATATTTATAGTGAATACAAATTATGTATCAGCTTCTAAATTTGTAGATGATGATAATGAAATTAAAATCCTTCATCTTGCTGGAGATATCGAATTCCCACCTTTTGAATATCAAGATAAATTTGGAGACTACAGGGGATTCAATGTAGATATTTTAAGAGCGATAGCAATAGAGGAAGGCTTTGAAATCAAGTTTACTCCAATGAACTGGGATGAAGCGGTTGATGCTTTAATGAGAGGTGAAGTAGACGGAATTCAAGGCATGAAATATTCAAAAAACAGAGAAGAATTCTTTATTTTTTCTGAATCATACATAACAACCGCCACAAATATCTTTGTTTTAAAAAATAATAATTACATAAAAAATCTTGATGATTTTGAAAACAGGTATGTCGCTGTTCAAAAATACGATATAGCAAGTGATTTAATCAATAACATTCCAAATGTCAAAAAACAAGAATACGCAACACAAGAAGACGGAATCATAGCGTTGAGTAAAGGCGAGGTAAATGCTTTTTTAGGAAACAGATTTACAGGTTTATATAACATTCAAAAAAACGACCTGTATGACGACATTAAGATCATTGGACCTGAAATCAATCCAGAAAAGTATTGTGTAGCACTTAATAAAAACCAAGAACAATGGGTGGATGTGTTAAACAGCGGAATCAAGACGATAAATGATAATGGTACATATACAAAGATATATAATAAATGGTTTGGAGAAGAGATTGCTTCTATTGAGGATTATAGGAGAAAATTAATATATGGAACTTTATTTACACTAGTTGGAGTAGTTATATTGTTTGGATTATTCTATAGAATAAATAAAGTTTTAAAAGACATTATAAAAAAACAGACAAACAGTTTAGAAGAAGAATCATCGTTTAAAGAACAAATCATTAACAGTATATTCAGTGCCCTTGTTACTATAGGGAAAGATGGTGTGATTTTATCATCAAATTCAAAAGTAAGTACAATTTTAAATACAGATAGAAAAAAATTAGTTGGATTTAACTATAAGGATACAGTTTTAGAATTATTGATATCGGAATTCGAATTTTCAGAAGTAATAAATCAAAATCAAAATATAATAAATATCGAGAAAAAATTCGAATTAGAGCGTGATGATACACATAAGGTTTTGGAATACAATTTATATCCTTTAAAATCAAAAGATGATGAGATAATAGGGATAACCTTTACCGTTAGGGATATAACAGCTGATAAGGAACTTAGAGAAAAAATAATAATGAAAGATAAACTTGAATCGATAGGAAGATTGACTACGTCGATAGCACACGAAATCAGGAATCCAATATCGTCGATAAAGACGTATGTTGAATTATTGCCTTCTAAATACGATAATGAGGAATTCAGAAATACAATATCCAAAGATGTTCCATACCAAATTCAAAGATTGGACAATCTGATTACAAATTTATTGAATTATTCCAAACCGGCAAAATCACAAAGGAAGGTAGTCGTATTAAACGATGTCATACTAAGCAGCATGCAACTCGTCAATCAAAAAATAATCTCCAAGAATATCAGCATTCAAGTAAATTTAATAGACGATATAAAAGTATATGTAGATCAATATCAACTTGAGCAGGTACTGCTTAATCTATTATTGAATACCATCGATGCAGTGGAGGATGTACAATCGCCGAATATAGAAATTTTATCTTTGGCAAGCAACGATAAAATCATTTTAAAGATAATCGATAATGGCATAGGAATTCCAGATATGGTCAAGAAGCAAATATTCGAACCGTTCTATACTACGAAATCGAGTGGGTATGGTTTAGGTCTTTCGATAGTGCATCAATTGACAAAAGAAAACGGCATTGAAATATCTGTTGATAGCGCAGTAGATGTAGGAACGACATTTGGATTAAGTTTCAGCATTGGGAGGAAAGAATAATGTTTAATTTATTAGTTGTTGATGATGAAAAAGCAATATGCAATTCACTGAAATTTGCATTTGAGGATGAATTTATTGTGCATACTGCTTCTAATAGTTCAGATTTAAATAGAATTACAAATCTAATAAATCCTGAAATAGTTTTATTGGATTTGAAATTCGGCAGTTTAGATGGACTGGAAATATTGAAAGATCTTCTATTAAAATTTCCTGAATCAATTGTTATTATCATGACAGCATACGGGAGCATTGAAACTTCGATAAAAGCAATTAAGTTAGGGGCTTATGACTACATTATCAAACCGATAGATTTAGTTAGATTAAAAATCACTATAGAAAAAGCAGTTAAGTATATGAAGTTGAAAAAAAAGGTGACTTATTTAGAAAAAGATTTAAAAACCGAGAACAATATTATCGGTAATTCAAAAGCGATGAACAATATATTTACGATTATCGAGAAAATAAAAGATAATAATATAACCGTTTTAATAGAAGGCGAGAGTGGAACAGGCAAGGAATTGATCGCAAGAGCAATCCATGATAGAGGATCAAGGGTAGAAATGAATTTCGAGGCCATTAATTGTGGAGCGATTCCTACTAACTTGATAGAATCAGAACTTTTTGGATATGTAAAAAATGCTTTTACTGGAGCGAATGTGAATAAAAAAGGCAGAATAGAATTAGCAAATGGCGGAACGGTATTTCTAGATGAGATAGCTGAAACCGATATGAATTTTCAGGTAAAACTACTGAGATTTTTACAGGAAAAAGAAATATATCCTTTAGGTAGTGAAAAAAGAAAGAAAGTAGATGTAAGAGTTATAGCTGCTTCAAATAAAAATTTGCTTGATGAAGTAAAAAAAGGGAATTTCAGAGAAGATTTATATTATAGATTGAATGTAGTGAAAATTATTGCACCTAGGTTAGACGAGAGAAAAGAAGATATCCCTTTCCTAACCGATCATTTTATTAGGAAAGCAAATAAAAATTTAAATATTAGAATAAACGGCATAACTGATGAAGCGTTGGAGAATTTAAAGAGAATCAATTATCCTGGGAATGTTCGTGAATTAGAAAACATGATTTATAGAGCATGTGTTTTGAGTGATACTGAATATATACAACAAAATGATTTCTTATTGAAGAACAGTAAAACGGTAACGATTGATAATGACAAAGAAGATAAATTCATTATAAAAATCGGTTGTGATTTAAAAAACATAGAGAGGATAGCAATCACGGAAACTCTAAAAGCTTTAAACGGTAATAAAGCTAGAACAGCAAAAATATTGGGAATAAGCGATAGAAACATGAGAAACAAATGTAAAGTATTCGGTTTATAAGTGCTATGCAAAAAATACACGCCTGCAAAAAATGCAGGTTTTTTTTGACGGTTTTTTTAGGCTATATGTATATATTGTTCCAAAACTATACTAAATGAATGATTTTTTATCGTTTTTACTGGTTATTAAATGTGGCATAAATATTGCAATAAATAATAATGAAGTATGAAAATGACTTCGGAGATAATAATTTTTAGGGGGAAAAATTTATGAAGATTAAAAAATTGTTAGTAGTAGTAATGATATTATCATTGGTATTTACAGCCGTTGGTTGTAGCAGCGCAAATGAGAGTAAAGAAGTTGAGAAACAATTTGTAACAATTGTAACTGGATCTACAGGAGGAACTTATTACCCTGTAGGAACTATTTTTGCTACTCTTTGGAATGATAAGATAGGAGATTTAGGAGTGGTTGCTTCAGCTCAATCATCTGGTGGTTCAGTTGAAAACTTGAACATGTTGAAAAACGGTGAAGCTCAGTTGGGTATTGCAATGGCGAATTTAACGTTGTTTGCATACAATGGAGAAGGAAAATTCCAAGACAATCAATTTGAAGATGTTAGATTTATTACTGCATTATGGCCTGATGTAACACAGTTTGTCGTTACAGAAAATTCAAAAATCAATTCATTTGCAGATATAAAAGGAAATTCTTTTAACGTTGGTGGCGCTGGTTCAGGAACAGAGTATTCAACAAACTTGATACTTGATATTCTAATGGACTATGACAGTGAAGATTTTAAAGCAGAGCATTTAGGATATTTTGAAGCATCAAGCGCTATGCAAAACGGTCAACTAGACGGAATGAATGCAGAAGGTGGAATCCCTACTTCAGCAGTTTCTGAAATTGCAGCAAGTAAGACAGCTGTAAAATTACTTGAGTTTACTGATGAAGAGTATCAAAAAATTCATGACGTAGCTCCATACTATGGTCAATTTATAATTCCAGCAAACCTTTATACAGGAATTGATAAAGATATTGAAACTATAGGAATCATGTCAGCATTGATTACAAGTGCAAGTGTTGATGAAGAATTGGTATACCAGTTGACAAAGACAATTTTTGAAAATTACGAAGATATTTCTACAGCACATAGAGCATTGGAAAATGTTGTATTAGAACAGGCTTTAAATGGACTTCCACCAGTTCCACTACATTCTGGAGCTGTTAGATATTATCAAGAAATGGGTATAGAAATCCCTTCGGAATTAATACAAGATTAGAATTACTATTAGAGCAAGGAGAAATTTTATGACTAAAGATGAAAGTAACGTTATACAAACACCTAATGAAGAAAAAGATATTGAAAGTTCAAATACGAGAAAATTTGCTGGAAAAGTAATGGTATTTGTTATGATATTTGCGGTACTTACTTCAATATTTCATATATGGCTAAATAGTGTGAGCTTGATGATATTAATAAAGAAAAATGCACTGCATTTAGGATTGATGTTGGCGATGTCATTTTTGATGTATCCGGCAAGTAAAAAGTCAAGTAAAGTGAATCCATCTGTTTTAGATTGGATATTAAGCGCTATGGGACTTATCAGTGGTCTTTATATTTTCTTCACTTATGATGGGTTAGTCGAGAGATCATTGATTCCTACAACTACTGATCTTGTATTTGCAGCAATAACTATACTTGTTTTATTGGAAGCAGGTCGTAGAACAGTTGGAAATGTACTTTCTGTATTATCGATATTTTTTATATTTTATGCGAAATTCGGATATCTATTTCCGGGGATGCTTGCGCATAGAGGATTTACATGGGAAAGAATATTGACAAGAATGTATTTGACAGACACAGGCATTTTTGGTGTAACTTTAATGGTTTCAGCATCATATGTTTTTATGTTCATTTTGTTTGGATCGTTCTTAAACAAAACCGGGGGAGCCAAATTTTTCAATGATTTTGCGTTGGCTTTTGCCGGTAGAGTTAGAGGCGGACCGGCACAAGTTGCAGTAATGGCGAGTGGATTGATGGGAACAATTAGTGGAAGCTCGCAAGCAAATGTTGCGACTACAGGTACTTTTACAATACCACTTATGAAAGAAGTAGGGTACGAATCGACTTTTGCAGGCGCAGTTGAAGCCGCTGCATCTACAGGCGGAATATTGATGCCGCCGATAATGGGAGCAGCATCGTTTATGATGGCGTCATTCTTAGGGATTCCGTATTTGACGGTAATGAAAGCAGGTATAATACCAGCACTTTTCTATTACTTTGCAATAGCAGTTGTTATAAATTTTGAAGCAAGGAAAATAGGGTTGAAGGGAATACCAGAAGAAAGATTGCCGATATTAAAAGAGGTTTTAATGAACCAAGGACATATGATGATACCTATTGGTATTATACTGTATATGTTGGTTAAAGGGTTCACACCATTATATGCAGCCTTCTTTGGTATTGTTGCAACGGTTGTAACTAGCATGATCAGGAAAAACACTAGAGTTGGAATCAAAGTAATCATTGAAGCTTTAGAAGATGGAGCAAAAAGTGCTGTTTCAGTAGCAATAGCATGCGCAGTTGTTGGTTTTATTGTAGGCGTTGTTTCTATGACAGGGTTAGGTCAGACAGTAGCACATAATATCATGCAATTATCTGGCGGACATCTTTGGTTGGCACTTGTATTGGTAATGATTGCATCCATATTTTTAGGAATGGGACTTCCTGCGACAGCATGTTACATCATTACAGCAAGTATAGCAGCACCGGCTTTAGTAAAAATGGGGGTTTCACCTCTTGCAGCACATTTCTTTGCATTTTATTATGGCACGTTGTCTGCAGTTGTACCTCCTGTAGCATTGACTTCTTATACAGCGGCTGGAATAGCAGGAGCTAATCCGACAAAAGTCGCATTTACCGGGTTTAGACTTGCATTTGCAGGGATAATAATTCCTTTTATGTTTGTATATTCTCCAGTTTTACTTCTTCAAGATGCTACAGTCGGTTCTGTTGTTGCAGTTATAATAACAGGAGCATTAGGGATTATAGCACTAGGAGCTGCATCTGAGAATTACTTCTTAACAAACATGAGTATATTCGAAAGGATTGGAACGTTTATTGTAGCGATTATGATGATAATACCAGATCTTAGAACCGATATGGTAGGAGCTTTGATGATGATTGCTATTATTACGGTTCAAATCAGTAAATTCAAAAAATTAGAAACAGTTAATGAAATTGCATGAGTTTAAATTCTGGCTTATTAAATTATAACATGATACGTGCCAGACAATAATGCATTTAGAGATACCGATAATTAAATTTATCGGTATCTTTTATTATATGTTGTTTTGACTAATTAATAATACTCTTTCCGTTTCTTATTCGTTTTTAATCAATTGACGGATACTGCAATAGTTGGGCACATTACAAGAAAGAAAATACAATCTCGATATGGCTTCAGTCAAACGAAAAGTGGATCAACAATAAGAAAACTGGAAGTAGAAGAGAAGATTAAGAGAATAGGTAGTGGAAAGAACACCTATTATGTTTTGAAGACATGATGGCAACTAAGATATTTTATTTCATTAAAGGATACAACAGTGCGGAATTTCACATTGTTGTATCCGATTTTTATAAAAAATGAAGTTAAATAAAACAAATAATCAATTTACCGTATATCATATTTTTCAAGAGGATTAGGTCCTCTAATGATTTCCTTTATAACCTCAAGATACCCATCTTGATTGGCTATGATTTTCCATACGACCGTTTGGATATTTCCGTCTATTATTTCTATACCAGTTATATTTGAAGGATAGATGCAGCTGCCTGCATTGAAATAAGGAAGTTCTCCAATTTTCGGGTATTTAAGCCTATGTGTATGACCACATATGAGTGCAATCTGATTCTCGCCGATCCATTTATTGAAATTTTTCTCGATTTTATGTCGTTTATGACGGTTTTTTACTGGACTAGCAGGATTTTTGGCACCGAATGAATGTAAAAATCTCCAAAAATATTTAAGTGAAAGCATGTTGAATACCCAGAACTGATCGTTGGAGAAATCTCCCTGATGTCCATGGACTGTCAATATTTCCTGACCGGTTTTTTCATACCTTAATACCAATGCTTCAATGGGGTGGATGTCTTTTAAAAAATCTCGAGTGACTTCTTTATAATCACTATAATATGTATAGTAATTTTTAACGACATACTTCTGATTTTTCAAATATATGTTGTGGTTCCCATAAAGTAAAATTAATCGATTTTTGAAATGAAATTTCCTAATGACTGCATATACATCCTTGTTTGCAGTTATTATATGTTTGGCATTTCGATGTTCCCATAACTCATCTCCATCGCCGACTTCTACATAGACAAAGTCGTGCTTGTAATAGTATTCAAGAGCGTGGATGAAAATGTTTTTGTTCTTTGCAAATTCATCTGAAAGACTTCCGTCACCCCTATGACAATCACTGAAAAAAATATATTTGGAATTTTCATCGATAGATTCAACTCGGGCATTGTTGAAAGCTTTGGTCAATCGTTGTTTCGTTCGCATATAAGTCACCTCACAATGTTTAAATCAAGTTCATGAAACTAATAATTTTTTAATTTTGTAGCCATTATATATAGTACCCATTTGAATGGTGCTTTGCACAGTTACTGTGCCAGATAACAACAATAGGGCATTCTGAGATGGGCGGTAAAAATAGATTTAAACAATAATCATTGAAAGATTAATATTATCCTTAATTGTGGTAATATGTAAATAGATAATACTGTCAAATATCAATCAAAGTATGAGGTGTTCTATGAATTACGAAGATAAGATTTTAGATAAAATATTAGAATTTGCTAGAAATAGTAGCGATGTCCGTGCAGTTTTCATGACTGGTTCTAGAACGAATCCCAATATAGTATTAGATAAGTATTGCGATTATGATATTGCATTTTTGGTATCAAATCCGAAGGTATATTCAGAAAATAAAGAGTGGATAAATCATTTAGGGGAAATTCTAATAATGCAACATAATCAATTGGAATTCGGCGATGATCTAGCAGAAATATTTTTGATGCAGTTTGTAGAAAATTTCAGGATTGATTTAACATTTTTCAGTTTAAAAGACAGAAATAATATGGAGCATGATAGCTTGGAAATCGTATTGTTGGATAAAGACAATTTGTTTGATAATTCTAAACAACCTACAGAAGAGAGCTATTATGTTAAAAAACCAACAGAAATCGAGATATATGATAGAATCAATAATATTTTTTTGTGTTCAACCAATGTTGGCAAGGGTCTTTGTAGAAAACAAATCCCATATGTTAAATGTATGTTTGATCAAGTGATGAGAGAAGATTTACACAAAATAATAGATTGGTATATCGGTACGAATCACGATTGGAAAGTCAATCCAGGGCTGTTTGGAAAATATTATTATAAATACTTATCAAACGAAGAATATGAAAAATATATAAGAAGTTTTTCTGGAAAAAAAATTACTGATATGTGGAGGGCTCTATTTGAAATGATCGACTTAACAAATGAAATTGGTGAAAAACTTACTTCTTCGCTTGGATATGATTATGAAAAGAAAGAATACTTGAATGCAAATAGATATTTAATGGAATTATTTAATGAAATCAAGAGATGATATAGAATTAATTGATACTGTGAAATCACCGGATCGGTGTTACACTTTTATATTGCAATTAACAATTAATCCACTTTAAGTATATGATGCTGACAATAAAGGGTATAGATTAGTCATCAATAGTTATTAAACTTAGAAAGAGTGATTTTAATGAGTAGAAGAGTACAAAAAGTGCATTATCAGCTGAGTAATGTTGATGATGTTATGAAGCCGTCGCAAGAGGATATCAATAATATTTTAAGAGCTGCAGATGAAATTATAACTACTGTAGGAAGAGCGATGCTCGCTAAAATTCTTAAAGGGTCTAAAGATAAAAAAGTTTTAGAATTTAAACATGATGAGTGTCCTAGCTATGGTTATTATAATTCACTAACCATCCCTGAAATCACAAAAATTGTCGACTGGATGATAATCAATGATTACTTGGACATTGATTATAATTACCGTTTGCCAGTGATAGTGTTTACATATAAAGGATGGGAGCTTTATAAGCCTGTATATGCAGATGAGCTTTA
>DAOUQP010000148.1 GCA_030625575.1 Eubacteriales bacterium
TAGAGTCAATAAAATCAGTATAATTACCGGTATAATTTAAAATATCACCATTTTCATTATAAGAAAAAATTCGTTTACATGTACGGTCAAGGAAGTAACGATCATGGGAAATCGAGATGACAGCACCGCTGAAATCATCTATATAATTTTCTAAAACCTTTAGAGTGTCAATATCCAAATCATTGGTCGGTTCATCTAAAAGCAATACATTTGGAGCTTCCATAAGTATTTTCAACAAGAAAAGGCGACGTCTTTCTCCACCTGAAAGTTTACTTATATAAGTCCACTGCATATCACTAGTGAAGAGAAAACGTTCCATCATTTGAGATGCGGATATTTTAGAGCCGTCGCTTGTTTCAATGAATTCAGCATATTCTTTAATATACTCAATCGCTCTTTTGTTGCCATCTAAATCAATGGTATCCTGTGTAAAATATCCGATTTTCACAGTTGATCCAACATCGATTTTTCCTGAATCAGGAGTTAAAATACCATTGATGATATTAAGGAGCGTTGATTTCCCGAAGCCATTATTCCCAACTATTCCTATTCTATCATTTCTTAATAGTATATATGAAAAATTTTCAATCACATTTATATCATCAAATTTCTTTGAAACATTCTCTATATTGATTACTTTTTTACCTAATCTGGATTGACCCAAAGAAATGTCAATGTCATCATTTTGTAAATCATTAGCAGTGTTTTTTAATGTTTCAAAACGCTTTATTCTAGCTTTTTGCTTGGTAGATCTAGCTTGAACACCAGCGCGAATCCATTGAAGTTCTTTTTTATAGAGATTTTGACGTTTTTGCTCAACCATATTTTGAATAGCTCGACGCTCAATTTTTTTCTCGATAAAATAACTGTAATTACCTAAGTATGTATACATATTGCCGTTATCCAGTTCCAAAGTTTTATTAACCACACGATCTAAAAAATAACGATCATGAGTAATCATGAGTAAGGCACCTTTACGGTTTTTTAAATAATCTTCAAGCCAGTCGATAGTGCTATTATCCATATGGTTGGTAGGCTCGTCCAGTATTAAAAGATCACATGGAGAAATAAGTGCAGATGCAAGTGCCACTCTTTTTTGTTGACCACCGGATAAAGTATTCATTGTAGCATTGAACCTAGTAATCCCAAGCTTTGTAAGAATTGTTTTACCGCGGCTTTCTATTTCCCACGCATCTTTTGCAGTCATTTCTTCATTCAAAACGGTTAGGGCTTTCTGAAGATTTAAATCATCGGGATTATCACTTAGTTGTTCTAAAGTGTTTTCATAACGATTTAAAAGATTCATTACCTTGGAATCTCCTTTGAATATCTGCTCTAGAACTGTTGCATCTGGATCAAAAGAAGGGTTTTGTGCAAGAAATTCTATTTGTATATCAGATTTCATGTTGATATTTCCACTATCTGCTGTATCAAGACCGTATATGATATTTAGAAGTGATGATTTACCAGTTCCGTTTATACCTATAACACCAATTTTATCGCCATCGTTGACTGAAAAATTTATATTTGAAAACAGGATTTTTTCTCCGTAACTTTTAGTTAAATTTTCTATAGTTAATATATTCATATTTTTCACCTTGTTTTAATTGATTTAAGACATAGCATCATTATAATCTTTTATGAATGATTCGTCTATTTAAAAGTATTATTACTATTTTTAATTAAGCAATTGAATTTAATAGTGACGAATACTAACTTATAAACAAATGAATTATGTATTGATAGTAAAAGTTATACGAAAATTCAGAAAATATTGATAGCGGTTAAATATTAATGTAAAATATAGTTATATATATAAAATTTTATATGTATAACTATATTTATAAAGGAGGAACTGTATTTATGAAGAGATTTAAGAGTCTTAGTTTAGTACTGGTATTTACACTGTTGTTCTCTATGTTCGCTGGATTGCCGATGACATCAGTTGCAGATACTGTTACAACAACGGTAACATCGATTGAAACAACCGCTGTAGAAACAAATACTGTCGATATTATTACCTTTAACGACTTCCACGGTAATGTGGCTGAGGATGTCAATGATTGGGGTAAAAATATCGGTATGTCGAAGATGGTAGCTAAAATCAATGAAATGAAAGCTATCAATCCGAATACTATAGTTGTATCTGGTGGAGACAATTATCAAGGTACTGCTATGTCGAATCTTACATATGGTGCACCAGTTACTGATATGATGAAAGCTTTGGATGTAAAAGTTTCAGCTGTCGGTAATCATGAATTTGACTGGGGTAGAGATAGAATAGTTCAATGGGGTATTGATGGAGGTTTTGATTACTTAGCTTCTAATATTTACGACGAGGTTACTAATGAACCAGTAACATGGGCTAAACCTTATAAAATTCTTGAAGTTGGTGGAATTAAAATTGGTTTAATAGGTCTTGCGCATCCTGATACTATTACATTGACAAAAGTTGAAAATGTAACAGGTTTAGAATTTAGAGATCCAATTGTTGCTGCACAGGAATGGATTGACTACCTTAAAGCAGGAAATGCTGAAGAGGGAACTCCAGATGTTATTATTGCAGTAACGCATTTAGATTCTAGTCAAGATTACGATACTTATGAGATTACTGGTAATGCTGCTGAATTGGCAGAGGGAGTAACAGGCTTAGACGGTATTGTTTCAGCACATAGCCATAGAACTGTATATGGCGAAGTTAATGGTGTTGCTATTGTTCAAGCATATAAATACGGTAGAACTCTAGGTTTGTTATCTATTCAACTAGATGATGAAGGAGACGTTTCAGATGTTGTTGCTACAGTAAACAATGTTTATAAAGTAAAAAATGATATTATTCCAGATGAAGCTACTAAAGCTGTTTATGATGAATATAACGAAGAGTTAAGTCCTATTTTAGATGAAGTTATCGGCGAAGCCAATGGTGAATTCACTCATGATAGATCGATGGATAATGTGAGTGTTTTAGGACAATGGGCTTGTGAAGTCATGGCAGAAAAAGCTGATGTTCAAATTGCCATTCAAAATGGTGGTGGACTAAGAAGAACTTTATATGATGGAAACATCACAATGGGAGATTTATATGAAGTTATGCCTTATGATAATCAACTTGTAACAATGGAATTATCGGGTAAAGATCTTAGAGCTGCAATCGATCATGGTATTATCAATCCTGATATTACTGATGGTTCATTTAGCGGGTTGAAAGTTGTATTCGATAAAGATGCTGAATTTGAAAACAGAATCGTTAAAATAACATTGACTGACGGTACTCCGTTGGAAGATGATAAATACTACACAGTTGTTGTAAATGATTTCATGTATACTGGTGGAGATAAATATAACTTCTCAAATGCTAGAAATGTTGTGGATACTTATATACCTATCAGAGATGTACTAGTTGAATCAATTAAATATGCCGGAACTATAACTCCAGAAGCTGTAAATTCTATTAAAGAAGTAGAAAAATATGAAGTTGTATCCGGAGATATGTTATGGAAAATCGCAAGAAGATTCAAATTGACTATCGATGAGATTGTAGAATTAAATAATATTAAAAATCGTGATTTGATTTATATTGGACAAACGCTTAAATTAGCAGTGCAATAATATCTAAATCCCCCTTTTTAGGGGGATTTAATAATATAAAGATATTTTGAAATTGAAATAATATTAATGAAAGGTAAGATAGTTTTGAAAAATACATTAAAAAAATTATTTTTAATATGTTTAATATTGATAATCGCTCAAAGTGCACTTAGCTTTGCAGATACTACTGAAGCAGATAAATTAAACAAAGAAAGAGACGAATATTATAATGATGCTACAACTCGTGATTATCAAATTGTTAAAGCTAAAATAATAGAAGTGCCTTTAGACGAGACAAAAGAAGAACGACCGGATGTACCGATTCAATCTGATCGAAGATATCAGCATTTGAAGATCGAGATAATATCAGGAGATCACAAAGGTGAAGTCTATACGGTTCAAAATACAATTGAAATGGTAAACCCGTATAAATTGATATTTGAAAAGAATGACAAAATGTTGTTGAGAATGTTTGAAGATGAGGATGGTAAAATATATTCTTTGCAAATATACGAAAAAATGAGAGAACAATATGTATATTTTTCAATAATAGCATTTCTAATTATTCTAGGTGTAGCCGGTGGTAAAAATGGTATTAAATCTATAATCAGTCTTCTTTTTACTGGGATTATGATAATATACGTCTTAGTACCTTCAATACTAAACGGGCACAATCCGATAATCGTATCGACTTTGATATGTATTATTACAACTTTTGTTACTTTATTATTGATTGTAGGGAAAAAAAGAAAAACATATTCTGCGATATTGGGAACGATAATTGG
>DAOUQP010000100.1 GCA_030625575.1 Eubacteriales bacterium
ACAATTAGCAGATTATCTTGAGAATGGAAACATAGTAAATTCAGTTAATTTTCCTATGTGTGCTATGGAGAGAACAATAGAGGCAGATAGAGTCACAATTATAAGTAAAAACATTTCAAATATGATTGGCTCATATACTAACATTTTAACAAAATACGATGTTAATATCGTCGATATGATAAATAAGAGTAAAGGCGATTATGTATATAATATTGTCGATGTTAATGGAAATGTAAGTGAAGAATGCATAAAAGAGATTGAAGCGATTGAGGGAGTTATTAAAGTAAGAGTAATTAAATAGTATAGATAGAAAGAATCTGCAGATCTTGTGGGTTCTTTTTTTGTTTGTGATTATTGAATTGAATATTGTAAAAGTAAAATGGGTAAAAGAAGATTAGAATTAAAGATATTGAGAAGGTAATAGAATGATTGAGATATATGATAGAAACAAACAAAAGATACCCATCAAAGCTTGGGTGGATGATATTAAAGTGATAGATTCTGTCAGTTTAAAGCAGGCGATAAATCTATCAAATTTACCATTTGCTATAAAGCATATCGCATTGATGCCAGATGTTCATGCGGGATATGGTATGCCTATCGGGGGAGTCATTGCATTAGATGGATATGTTATTCCAAATGCTGTCGGGGTGGATATCGGCTGTGGAATTTCTTTTATTAAAACCGATCTATTAGCCGATGAAATTTCTTATGGAAAATATAAACTTTTATCAGAAAATATATTATCTAAAATCCCTATGGGATTTGAAAACCGAAAAATTTCGTTACCTTTTAAGACTTTGGATAAATATAAAATAGACGCGTATTACCCGGATAAGAAATTAAAAGAAGAAGTTAAAAAGGCTTACTGTCAGCTTGGGACACTTGGTGGAGGAAATCATTTTATTGAATTGCAGAAAAACTCTGAGGGGAAATTATGCATAATGGTTCATTCGGGAAGTCGTCATTTTGGACACACGATAGCTTCGTCATTTCACCATCTTGCAAGCAAGCAAATGGGAAAAAATATTGATAGAGAACTTGCACATCTTGATGTAGATAGTTTTGAAGGAAAAGCCTATATTGAGTGGATGAATATGGCTCTTGCGTTTGCAAAGGAGAATAGAAGAGTAATTATCGATGAAGTATTAAACACTATCATGACTAAGTTGGAGAATTTTCAAATAGAACAAAGAATAGATGTACATCATAATTACGCTGCTCTTGAAGAAATAGAAGGGAAAAAATATTGGATTCATCGAAAGGGTGCAATAAGTGCTAAAAAAGATGAAATTGGGATAATACCTAGTACAATGGGTGGAGAATCGTTTCTGGTTAAAGGAAAAGGGAATCCTGAATCTTTTCAAAGCTCATCTCATGGAGCTGGAAGAACTATATCTAGGAATGCAGCTAAAAAACAGTTTAAAAATGAAGAAACGATTTCAATGATGAACAAACAAAAAATAATACTTGGAATAAAAAAAGGATCCATCATCTCTGATGAAGATCCAAGGGCATATAAAGAAATAAATTGGGTTTTAGAGCAGGAAAAAGATTTAATTGAAATAGTTGATAAAGTAAAGACAATTGTTGTTTTAAAAGGATAATAGAGAATTCTATTATCCTGTTATATATTCAGCAATGGATTTTCCCGGTGGAACAATTGGGTATACATCTTCGTCTTTATCAACTTTGACCTCTATAAAGAAAGGACCAGTTTGTGATTTTCTTTCTTTTAAAGCGATATCAAGAGATTCTAAAGAATCAGCATATTTGGACTTTATATCATAGGCTGAGCTAAGAGCTAAATAATCAAGCCTGGCTTTATTGTCCGTCTCAGAATAACGTTTATCATTGAACAGCTTTTGCCACTGCCTAACCATTCCTAAAGACTCGTTGTTCATAAGAACTATGGTTATAGGCAAATTATAAGTCGATACTGTAAGCATTTCATTGCTGTTCATTCTAAATGAACCGTCGCCTGTAATAAGCACAACATTTTTACCTGGGTTGCCGACAGCAGCTCCGATAGCAGCTCCAAGTCCATACCCCATAGTACCTAGTCCACCCGATGTTAAAAACTCATCGGGATTTTTAAACTTCCAGTACTGAGCCGCCCAAATTTGATGCTGACCTGTATCGGTCACCAAAATGGTGTTGTCGTCATAATAAGTATTTACAAGTTTCAGTATATTCTCAGGGCAATAAATGCTATTGTCTTTTATATTGTGTTTTCTGGAATCAATCCATTCATTCCACTCGGTACGATTATTTGCATCTATCTTTTCAAGAAGACGATCTAAAAATGCATTCAAAGGGTCTTCTATATATAGATGAGATTCTATGTTTTTTGAAAACTCAGTATCATCAATATCAAAGTGGATGATAAATGCATTCTTTGCAAAGGTTGATGAAGTACCTATCGAGCGATCGCTAAACCTAGCGCCTACAGTAATAAGCAGATCACAAGCATCTATCGCTTCATTAGTCTCAGGATGTCCGTGCATTCCAGATAGTCCAAGAGCCAAGTGATGATCTATAGGGAAACTGCCAAGCCCCATAAGGGTGTTTGCAACAGGTATAGACGCCTTGGTAGCTATACTAAACAAGTTATCGCTGGCATTTCCATTTTTTACGCCGCCTCCAGCATAAATAAGAGGTTTCTTTGCTGAGTTTATTCTTGCAGCGACTTCATCAAGCATATCCTCATTGATAGAAGAATATTTTTTAGATTCCTTTGATTTATATGGATAATTCGATGACTTAGCCAGCAGTACATCCTTAGGCAGATCTACGAGCACAGGACCTTGCCTGCCGTCTAAAGCTATAGAAATTGCCTCGTCGACTATAGCGGCTAAATTATCGACATTTTCAACCAAGAATGTTTTTTTGGTTATAGGTTCGCAAATCGAAGTGATATCGATCTCTTGAAAAGAATCTTTTCCAAGAAGCGCAGTCGGAACCTGACCTGAGAACACTATAACAGGAATGGAATCCATATATGCAGTTGCAAGTCCTGTGATGGTATTTGTTGCACCGGGTCCGCTGGTTACAAAGCAGATCCCTGCATTGCCGGTAGAGCGAGAATATCCATCAGCAGCATGCATACCACCTTGTTCATGTGCACTTCTATAGTGGGTAATTACACCTTCATACTTTAAAAGCTCATCATATACAGGCATTATTGCACCGCCAGGATAACCGAATACGGTGTCAATCTTTCTTTCTATAAGTTGTTTTAAAATAATTTCTGCTCCTGATATCATATTCTTAAACCTGCCTTTCCTATTTTTCGATCCACGACATCATGCTTCTAAGTTCTTTTCCTACTTCAACTAGGTCGTGATCAAGTTCATCTTGCTTTGTCTTGTTGAAGTTTGGTCTGCCTTTTTCATTTTCCTTAATCCAGTTATGAGCAAACTCTCCATTTTGAATTTCAGTTAAAACCTGTTTCATTTCTTTTCTTGTATTTTCATTGATGATTCTTTTACCAACTACATAATCGCCATATTCAGCTGTATCGCTTATAGAGTGGCGCATAGTCTCGAATCCACCTTCGTATAACAAGTCTACAATGAGCTTCATTTCATGTAGGCATTCAAAGTATGCGATTTCCTTTTGATAACCGGCATCCACCAGCGTTTCCCATCCAGCTTTGATCAGTTCAGTAACGCCTCCGCAAAGAACTGCTTGTTCACCGAATAAATCTGTTTCAGTTTCCTCGGTAAAAGTTGTTTCGATAACTCCGGCTCTAGTAGCGCCGATTCCCTTTGAATAGCTGAGAGCCAAGTTCCTCGCCTTGCCTGTATAATCTTGATATACGGCAAATAGAGCAGGAACGCCTTTTCCGTCTTGATAAACTCTTCTAACAAGATGACCAGGTCCCTTTGGTGCAACCATGAATACATCTACATTCTTAGGAGGTTTGATCTGGTCGTAGCGGATGTTGAAGCCGTGAGCGAATGCTAATGAATCGCCTTCGCCAAGATTGTCTCTAACAGAGTCCTCATAAACCTTTTTTTGCTTTGTATCAGGAATCAGCATCATAATTACATCAGCTTCTTTAGCGGCTTCAGCTGATGTTTTAACAACGAAACCGGCATCTTCTGCAACTTTCCATGATTTTGAACCTTCATACAACCCTACTACCACATCGACGCCGCTGTCTCTAAGATTGGACGCATGAGCATGCCCTTGAGATCCGTAGCCCAGTACAGCTACCTTCTTGCCTTTAAACACATCTAGATCAGTGTCCTTGTCATAATACATTTTAGCCATTTTTTATTCCTCCATTTTCTCTTTGATATCATATACATCTTCGATTTTTTGCATATGTCTTATTGCTTGATTCAATGTATTCTCATCACCTTTTAGTGTGATTTCCAGTTGGAAGTTATCTTGACCGATGTTTTCCATTATGATTTTCATAGTTTCATAACGCTTGCTTTTCAGGGTTGAAGCGATTTTTATCAGGTTATTAAAACCACCTTTTGATTTTAATGTCAGTATCTTAATCATTGTTTTCCTCCTTAATTAAAATAAAAAAAGCCTTTTATCCCTATACATAATGTATAGGAATGAAAGACTTTATCTCCATGGTACCATCCTATTTCGTGATTTCTCACCTTTTGGCCCTATAACGGTAGGCATCCGGCTTAGACTTACTATAATTCAGTCCGCAGTTCAGGGGTGAGTTTTTAATGAAATCATACTAGTTTACACCAACCACTAGCTCTCTTGAATGATTATTCAACAAATGTGTCCCCGTCGTAACATTTAAGTATATTGTTGTCAATTATAGCGAGTGTCAATAGGCATGTCAATAGAAAAAACGAATATTTTTTAAATATTTGAAAAAATATGAATATTCAGAATAATTTAATATTTGTGTTGACTTTTAAAAAGTTCTTCTATATGATGTTAAACAATATACCGAAAATATTAAAAATGATTAACAAATTTGAAGGTATACTAACTAGTAAAAATTGACAACGCTTAGCGTTTATAAGGAGGAATCTTATGGAAAGTCATATTATAATTTTTGATACTACACTTAGAGATGGTGAACAATCACCGGGATCTACAATGAATCTGAAAGAGAAGATTTTACTCGCTAGGCAGTTAGAAAGACTAGGAGTAGACGTTATTGAAGCTGGATTTCCAGCGGCGTCTGTTGGAGACTTTGAATCTGTTAAAGCGATAGCATCTGAGGTTAAAAAAGCTACGATATGTGGATTGTCAAGGGCCCTTGAAACTGATATTTTAAGGACCTGGGAAGCTATTAAAGAAGCAAAGCATCCTAGAATCCATACATTTATTGCAACTTCTGAAGTACATATGAAATATAAGCTTAAAATGAGTGAAGATGAAGTTTTTGATAGAGCGGTAGCGATGGTCAAGTATGCAAGAAGTTTATGCGAGGAAGTGGAATTTTCCGCTGAAGATGCTTCAAGAACTGAGATTAAATTTTTAGCGAGAATTGTTGAAGGAGTTATTGACGCTGGAGCAAAAATAGTAAACATTCCAGATACAGTAGGTTATACAACACCTAACGAGATGTATAAGATAATTGATTATTTAAAGCAAAATGTAAGCAATATTGACAAGGCTATAATAAGTGTACATTGTCATAATGATTTAGGAATGGCGGTTTCAAATAGTTTATCAGCTGTTTTAGCTGGTGCCAGGCAGATTGAATGTACGATTAATGGAATAGGTGAACGTGCTGGAAATGCTGCGCTTGAAGAGATTATCATGGCACTTAAAACTAGGAAAGATTACTATCAATTTGACACTCAAGTTGTAAGTGAAGAAATATCAAAATCAAGCAAACTGTTGACGACTATTACCGGAATTTCCGTACAACCAAATAAAGCTATAGTAGGTGCGAATGCATTTTCTCATGAAGCTGGAATTCATCAACATGGTGTTTTGGCAAATAAGTCGACATATGAAATTATGAGTCCTGAATCGATAGGACTTAAGTCAAACACTATGGTTTTAGGAAAGCATTCTGGCAGACATAGTTTTGTTAAACATTTAAAAGATTTAGGTTTCAATTTATCTAATGAAAAAACAGATGAAGCCTTTGTGAAATTTAAAGAATTAGCTGATAAGAAGAAAAAAGTTTATGACCGAGATATCATTGCTATTGCAATGGAAGAAGCGGTAAAATCACCAGAAACATTTAACTTGAAATCATTTGCCATTAATACAGGGACAGTAGTGTCTTCGACAGCGACGATTGCATTAGAATCAGAGGGTAAAATATATGAGGAAGTGGCTATAGGCGATGGGCCGATAGATGCTTCATATAATGCCATTAAAAAAATAATGAGTGTCGAAGCTGAATTGTTGGAATACAAGATAAATGCAGTTACTGAGGGTATGGATGCTCAAGGTGAAGCGATGGTGAAGGTAAAGAGCAATGATAAAATTTATAGGGGGCATGGCTTAAGTACTGATATCATTAAATCGAGTATCGAGGCATACCTTGTTGCGATGAATAGAATAATAGAAAAATAGGAGGAATTAAAATGAAAAAAACATTAAATGATAAAGAGAAGCATCAAAATAAAACGAATGAAACTGCTAAGGTGAAGGAAACAAAAGCAACTTACAAGGAAGATTATCAGGTTAATTACTTCGGATTAAGTGCTAATAATAAGTATTAAGGAGAGTAATTGCCATGAAAATTAAAATATTTGATTCAACATTGAGAGACGGGGCTCAGGGAGAGGGAATCTCTTTTTCCGTCGATGACAAGATAAAAATAGTCAAGGCTTTAGATGATTTGGGAATTGATTATATCGAATCTGGTAATCCGGGATCAAATGAAAAAGATAGGGTGTTTTTTCAAAAGATAGCAGATGTGCCTTTGAATCATTCAAAGGTCACTGCTTTTGGCAGTACTAGAAGAAAAAACATCAAGGTTGAAGACGACGATAATGTCATGGCTTTACTAAGTGCAAATACATCTGTAATCACAATATTTGGCAAGTCGTGGGATCTTCATGTAACAGATATCATTAGAACAACTCTTGAAGAAAATTTAAATATGATATTCGATACAATTCAATACTTTAAGAAATTGGATAAAGAAGTCATTTTTGATGCTGAGCATTTTTTTGATGGTTATAAATCGAATCCAGAATATGCACTTGAGACTCTTAGATATGCCGAGAAAGCAGGGGCGGATACTATAGTTTTATGTGATACCAATGGTGGTTTATTTCCAGATGAAATTGCAGATGCAGTCGAGGAAATAGCAAAAGAAATTAAAACTGAACTCGGCATTCATGCTCACGACGACATGGGAACGGCAGTTGCAAACAGTCTACTTGCGGTAAAAAAAGGTGTAAGGCATGTACAGGGTACATTTACGGGTTTTGGTGAAAGATGTGGAAATGCAAATCTTTCTTCAATTATCCCAAGTCTTCAACTTAAGCAAGGTTATGATTGTATTCCAGAAGAAAATTTAAAAAAATTTACACAGACTGCTAGGATAATCAACGAGATATCAAATATACCATTGGCAAATAATCTACCTTTCGTAGGAAGCTCAGCTTTTTCGCATAAGGGTGGAATGCATATTGATGGTGTTTCTAAAGTTGCTCATAGTTTTGAACATATTTCTCCTCAATTAGTGGGAAATAAGCGAAGATTTTTAATGAGTGAAATG
>DAOUQP010000184.1 GCA_030625575.1 Eubacteriales bacterium
AAGTTCAACCATTTTCTTGATTTTTTTAATAGTATATATAAAGTATATCATTATATTTAAATTTTTTTATAATAAACGCTGTATTCCTCTTCATTTATGGCAATCTTTATCGATATACATAATATTCTCATAACTCAACAATTATCCACAATCAGAATAGCTTAATCTTTCAGAAATATGATATAATGCTTCTAATATAATGTCTTTTAGGAGGATTACTATGAATCAATCCCCATATATTTTAGTGTTGGGAGCTTCTATCGTCGATATCACTGGTTTTACTTCAGTCAAATATGTTTCTCAGAATTCAAATCCTGGATCTGTTAAAGTTTCCATGGGAGGCGTTTGCAGAAATATTGCTGAAACAACAGCCAGACTTAAAATCCCAACCAAGTTTATTTCATCACTCGGCAATGATGATCATGGTCGCAGTATCTTGGAACATTCCAAAATGATCGGATATGATATGAGCGATTCACTGTTTCTCAATCATTTCTCTACGCCGACTTACATGGCTATCCTTGATGAACGAGGGGAAATGGTATCGGCTGTCGTTGATATGCTCGGAGCTAATCAAATGGATGAATCATTTATTGATAACAAACGGGAAATCATTGAAAATGCCGAATACACTTTTCTTGATGCAGATCATCCGGCATTACTCAAATACATTTTAAAGACATTTCACGGAAAAACTAAATTCGTGTTGGATCCTGTATCCGCAGCAAAAGCGGAAACAGTCCGACACCTCATTCCCTATTTCCACACAATAAAACCAAATCGATTCGAAGCAGAGGCACTCGTAGGATATCCTCTAAACAATATTGAATCAATTTTACAATCGGCAACAGATCTACTCGAGATGGGGGTTGAGAATGTTTTTATCTCTCTTGATGAAAATGGAATTTTTTATGCCAACAAAAAAAATCGTGGCATCATCATGGCCCGCAACGTTAAAGTTGTCAACGTTACCGGAGCCGGCGATTCTTTTCTAGCAGGTCTAGCCTACGGTTATATGAACAAACTCGATCCGATTGATGCCGTAAAATTCGCTATCAGCACCAGTCTCTTGACCATTTCTCATGAAAGAACCATTCATCCTGAATTGTGTCTTCAAAAGGTCAAAGAAATCATGCAATCTGTTGAATGGGTCAGCAGCGAATTATAAAACCAAATAACAAAGCTCTTTTGGACCTTTCCAAAAGGGCTAAATCATTTGAAAGCACTCAAAAGTAATTCATCATACTTTCCTATATTGAACTATATAACTCACTTTTCTTAATTGCTATAATTTTCTTCCTCTTTTCGATTTTTTTATTCTTAACTGCTGTTATCTATTCTTATTTACTTACTAATTATTGTGCCATTCCATTCTTCCCGCATTCCAATTACCACAGAATCTATCGTTATTATATATAGCTTCAAATGGCATTTCGATAAAATTCAATACACTATCTAACACTATTTTAAAAGATAACTCTTCTTTTATTGTGTTTTTTGCAAACGCATTCCACCTTACTAGTATTTGTTTATTTTCAATCAACAATTTAACCTTGGCAAATCTATCTTCATCATATTCTCTTCCACGATTATTAAGAGTTTCCGATATAGCTTTTTGTAATTTTGCACCCTCAAAATCATAATGATTAGCCAAAAAATATATATCATAGAAATCTTTCATTCTGCTGTTGAAATGCATTCTATCTATTATTGCATCCCACTTTTCAGCAACCGTTGATTCAAGCGAATACGTCATAATTTCAGGATTTGTAAATTCATCTAATTGAACTGATAGCTCTCTTATTTTGGGTTCCGGAATTACAATATCACCCACTCCAAAATCTACATCAAATGGAGTTTTGGTATTGCCTATTAGACCGATCATTTTTATTCTAACACCATGATATTCTTTATATTCAGTGATTGATTGAATACTCTTAACACTGAACTCTATAAAATCATTTCCAGTCTTCTCATTTATTATCTCACTAACCATGTTTAACATTTTTTCGTTTTCATTAGATTGATTTCTCATTAGAAAATCAATATCCATTGTAGGTCTACTCTCAAAATTAGTTATTGAAAATAGAAACAATCCGCCTTTTAATATCAAATCATTTTTATATTCAGATTGACTTAATCTTCTCAAAAACTCCTCTTGGCAGAACAATTGCAAAATCAACTGAAATGATAACTTTGATTCTCTAGATTTGTTTTTAAGTTTTTGTATTATTGATTTTTCAATATCCGTCATAGCCACATCCCTATCATGATATTAACTTTATTTTCGGCTCTCATTTGTTTTGCATATTCCATAAGATTTGAAGTGTTTTTCTTAGGATCAATAACGTAGTTCTTAATTGATTGATTTACTAATTCTTTATCCATTTTATTAGCATGTCTAATAACATCACAGATTGTTCTATCTCTATCAAAGATGCTAATTTCCTGTCCTTCATAAGAAGTTTTCGTTTTGCCAATATTCATATATTTTTTTTCGATATAATGAGGTTTTACTTTTGGATAATCTATATTAAATCTTGGTCTTGCACTGCCTCTCTCAACAGCAAGATGCCACTCATTAGGAGTTCTATCAATATATCCATAAATAAAAAGCGCTGAATCTAGATATACCACCGCATCAGGAAAAAGTTTTGTTATTATGGTCGCATCGGAAACAAATTCTTCATTTTGCCATTCATAATAACCTCGTTTTATCTTAATAATTATATCCTCATTAACTAATTCTTTAAGTATTCCATGATGATAGCCTGCTTCTTGAAATTCAGATGTTTTTAATACACCACCATGCAAATCAAATATTTTTTTATAGTCTTTATATTTTTTCATCGCAAAACTATCTCCTTTTTAATCAATTAGTGTACAGTTATGATTAAATTATACCTTAATAATAGATTTTGGTCAATCAAAAATGTCTACATCAAATTAATTATGTAGACATTTTTAAACATAGCTCTATTCATTTTATAAATT
>DAOUQP010000135.1 GCA_030625575.1 Eubacteriales bacterium
ATAAAAAGAAACATTTTGAAACCTTGTGGGACAATACAAATGATGGATGTTTAATTTTTAATTTTCCTGATGCTTTAAAAAAAGAAATTATTCGAAAAGTTAAAGAGTATAATCTTGCTGAATATGGCACTGATATACTGGAAAGCCCTGATCTGATAGGAACGTACAAGAAAAAGAATATTCCTACCTTACCTTCTTGGCTAAAACTGCGTGATTATCAAAAGAAAGCTATCAATACATGGATACAAAATGATGGTCATGGTATTTGGGCTATGGCTACAGGTAGTGGGAAAACTATTACATCATTAGCTGGAGCAACACACCTTCTAAATAGCTTACCCAATGGCTATGTCCCTTTAATTGTCATTGTTCCCTATATGCATCTTGTGGAGCAATGGGCAACTGAAGGAAATAATTTCAATATTGATTTTATTAAATGTAATTCTGATTATGGGAATTGGGAAAAGAAGTTAAATCATGAAATAACTAATGCTTTGCATGATGATAAAATTTTAATATCGATTTTAACCACTACGGGAACCTATACAACAGAGCGTTTTCAAAAGCAAATTAAACAATTAAACAATATTTTACTAATCGTAGATGAAGTTCATAATTTTGGTGCAAAAAATATTCGTAATTACTATATCAATAATACACGATTTAGATTGGGGCTATCTGCTACACCAAAACGGCATATGGATGATGAAGGATCTAAGGCTATTTTAGATTATTTTGGTGATGTGATTTATACTTATGATTTAAAAGATGCTATTAGAGATGGGAATCTTACTCCGTATTATTATTACCCTATATTTGTTAACCTCACAGAAGAGGAAGAAAATGAATATTATGAACTTTCACAGAGAATTAGTAAGTTAGCTGCCTTTGGTAATGATATTGATGATCCTAACTCAGCAATGAAAATACTTTTAATGAAAAGAGCAAGGATTATAGCATCGGCATCTAATAAGATTGAAAAATTAAAAAAATTATTAATAGATGAAGATTTAATACATTCCAAACATAACCTTTTTTATGTAGCTGCAAAAATAGAACGAGAAGATGATGGCTATGAACTTCGTATGGTAGATAAGATTGTGCATTTACTTCGCAATATGGGGATGCAAGTCGATAAATTTACAGCAGATGAGAATAAGGATGAACGTAAATACCTGATAGATAAGCTCTTAGAGAATTATATTGATGGATTGGTAGCTATAAGATGTTTAGATGAAGGGGTAGATATACCTAGTGTAGAAAGAGCCTTTATTTTAGCTAGTAGCTCCAATCCAAAAGAATTTATCCAGCGACGTGGTCGTGTATAACTTAGGATTTGGTTTTTGCCCCGTTATCAAGATTTAACACCAGACTCCAAAACTTTTATACAAATGATGCGTATTAGTGATTTTTATATCTCATTGATAGAGCCATACACCAAATGACCAAGTTTATTTATTACATATAGTTTTCGCTGCTCCTCAAGATCTTCATCGAATTCTTTTTCAAGATGCCATTTTGCATAAATTAGTGCATCTTCTACACTATAAAAAAGCCAACCCTCATTCTTTCCAAGATTAATTTTTTTACCTGTTACTGGATTTGTAAAATGCCAATTTAACTTAAAGGCAGTTTCTTTCCATCCGCTATATATAAGTCTTTCCATAGTAAAATACGTTCCAACCATTCGAATATATTCTTTTCCTTCCTCTAATTGTTCAATATTAGGTATTTCAATATTCATAGTTTTCCTTTGTTTAGATTTTCCAATATAATTTCCATTGTTTATTATCTTTTATATCATCATATTGCTTATAATATTTAATTAAGTCCTCAAAAAAAAGAAAACGTATCTTTCTGATATTTTTCTCATCTGATATCTTCTGCCAAAGATTACTTGCAAATGATATATGGTTAAGATCCTTGGAGTGATACATAAAGCGTTTTCGCTCAAATTTCTCAAAGGGGTTCTGCAAAATACTTTGCTTTAATAAATTATCATTTTCAAGAAATTCAAGTTCCGAATAGGGGCAGTTCTCTCGATCTACACTAAGACCATTATTAAGTCGTGATTGATAAAATACTCGATATTCCTTAGCCAAGCCATCCAGATTGCACTCGCCATTATGATCAACTATTTTTAGCATAGAAAGCATCATAATGATTTTGTACGACATAGAATAATTACCCTCTTGAATGAACTCATAAAAATCTTCATATTGTGTAGAATCATCATGAATCTTCAAATTCATTTTTAAACGAATTTTCTCTATTTGATCCGGTGCATAATAGTTTAGTTTTTGACGACCCACAGGAATAGTGACCGATGGAATCACTTTCTTTTTCTGAACCCAACCTTTAACCGTTCCGGTAGATACAAAAAGTTCTCGTGCAAGCTGTTCGTCACTTAGATGATCAGCATACTCTTGTTCAAAAGTAAAAATATTAATTTTTTCAAGACTACGCTCTTCTTCGTACAATCCTGCGAGCACTATTTCTTCACGGGTAAAGTTCTTGTCGTCAGAATCAAGGAGATTTGACCAAGGTAAGTAGTCACTTATTCCCAATAACGCGTGAATACTCCATGGAGAATTTTTAAAAGAACCCATACCGCCATAATTATCAACAACATCAATTACATATAGAGCTTCTTTGCCTTTATATTTTCGCGTTCCGCGTCCTAATTGCTGAGTATAAAGAACTTTAGACATTGTTGGACGAGCCATGACAATAATTGAAGTACGCGGTGAGTCCCATCCTTCATTGAGGAGTGAGCAAGTGGTTAAAAATTGAATATCTCCATCTTGGTATTGCCTGATATATTCAGCTGAATTATTATCCTTACCGCTGACGGCTTTACAGGAAATTCCCTGATCCTGCATTCGTTTGGCGAGAGTTTGGGCATGTTTCACGGAGACACAAAAGATCAACCCCGATTTGAATCCGATATCTGATCCAATAAAATACTTTTTAAGCGTATCCACTACGAGCTGATCGCGAGAAGGAACGACGACGCTCTTTTGTAAATCTGTCGCGACATAATCTTTCCCATTAAAACGAATTTCACTCAAATCGATATTGCTCTTTACCCTAAAAGCTTTTATGGGTGCAAGCAGTTTTTGTTCGATAGCATCGACCAAACTCAAATCTGTATCATACTTCCCAAAAATATCTTCGAGCCTCTTTTCATCTAGTCGCTTATCTGTTGCAGTCAATCCAAGAAGTGAGTCTGGGTTGAAATGCTGTATGACTTTTTGAAGTGTTGGCGCTACTGCATGATGCGCTTCATCAACAGCGATGTACTGAAAATGACTTGATAAAAACTGTTGATAATTTCGGCTTAACCATGAATAGGTTTGAATCAATATTTTAGAATCTGACTCTGAGCCAATATTAATATTCTGTCCTAACTCTTCATCGCTAAATCGCTGAGTAACCTTTTTGATGGTGTCTTCTTTTAATTGTCTTGACGGAACCATGATCAAAGCTTTACAATTAGGAGTTCTACGATACATATTCAAGATATCAGCGATCATAATTTCAGTTTTGCCAGTACCCGTAGGAAGAACGACAAGGAAGTTTGTATCTCCTTTTTCTCTTTGTGTATTTATTGCACTTAATGCTTCAGTCTGATGATCAAGAAGCGTAATTTTTCTCGACACAGATAATTTTTGGCTTAAAAGAAAATCTTTAGATTCCCCAAAAAACTTTTTCATCTCTTCTCTAAAGTTATCTTTAAACTTCATGCCTTCAAGAGACCATCGAAAAACTTTATACCCATAGGAAACCAAAGAGTTCTGCTTTATAAGTTGGCTTTGATACTTCTTTCTTTTTGTAATAATAGGGTGATGATATGTTTCACCATTTTTTTCAATGGCAATATTATACTTTTTGTGTCGAATTATATAATCAATCCATCGAGTTTGTCCATTAATATCAATTATGGGAAATTCTCTTTCAACCCTATCCAATGATTCATGTCCATATGTCTCAATAAATGCCTGCTCAAAATATGCTTCAGGAATCGTTGGATCAATTTCAACCAACTGTCTATTTGTTCCCGTGAATTTAATTTTATTATCTTCTAAACCTACATGTAAATACTTATTGAGTTCCTCTTTTAATACTAAAAGATCATCATGAGTATCTACAATGAATCTGTATACAGAACGGTACTGATACATAAGTAGGTTTTGTTCTTTTGTATATTCTGTATAGGAAAAAGGATAATTACTATTGCAAATCTCATGATCTATAATAAGAGCTTTTTCTCGATCTTGATCTTCAAAAAGTGATCCTCTAAGAAGGTGACGTTTAAATGTAAAACCAAACGTATTTAACGTATCATTAAGAGATAAAGCTAAATCACCTTTTATTGGCTGATAGGTATTGTTACTCAATTATTTTCTCCATAACACAAGTCAACCAAACAATCCCATCCCGATCTAACCCATCAGCAGTAATTTCTGAATGCACTAGTAGCAACCCATGCTTTTCGCAACACTTAACCCACTCAAGCTCAGTCATAGTAGTAAAATGCCGTCCTTTCTCGTCTTTACCCTTATGATCAACATCATCTCTCTGAATTGAAACAGAAAAAAAGAATTTACCACCAGTCTTCAAGATCATAGCAACTTTTTCTATAGTCTGATCTATCATATCTTTTTCAAGATGCATCAAAGTAGCTATGCAATAAACCCCATCAAAAGAAGCAGACTCAAAACAAAGTTCATCTGGAATTTTTACTACTTCCAATTTACCTGCCAATTCAGGATGGCATCGCTTTGCCTCAACGATCATCTCTATCGAGCCATCAATCGCAAGAACATCATAACCATTTTGATACATAAAACCAGCATCCCTACCCGATCCACAACCGATCTCCAATAGATATGATTTAGAAGGGAATGCATTTAGTAATAAAGAATGAATATTATCTACTTTTGCAGACTCGTAGCGTTGAGATAAGTCTTTGGCATTGTTTTCATAGTAAGACAGTGTTTTATGCATTGCAACCTCTCTATATAATTTATTCTAGTTAAAATACAATTAAAGCCCGTTTGCATACACATATGGGCACTTAAGAATTGCATTTCAGATTTAAATTTTAGGTTGATTTTTTAGAGTCAGGACACAAATTACAAATACTCTAGGATTTAGATTATATGGGTCTACCGTTAAAGTTAGTAAGAGATAAAGCAATTATCTAAAACTAATTTTATGCTTGTGGGAGTTTATTTTCTGTTTACTTGCTGTATGCGTTACATCTCGGGAGAGATGATACGAGGGAAAATTGTAGCAGTTGTAAAAATTGTTAAATATGGTATAA
>DAOUQP010000187.1 GCA_030625575.1 Eubacteriales bacterium
GCTGTTTAAATTATTGAAAGATTTTAAATCATCAAATGAATTGATTGTTACTTCTCCATTAAATTCTAAAACCATGGTACGTATTGAATCTAATTCATGAATATGAATATCTCCAATTATTCTTCCTACATATTTTCTAAATGATTCTTCAAAGACTGGATCGATAAACTTGTAAATACTCATAATCATTATCCTTTCAAATTCATATATTTTTAATTTCAATTAAAAATCATTGAAATCTTTTCTAATAATCACTTCACTATAAGTATATAATAAAAAATACTCATTAACATAATATAATTATTTTTAGCTTGTCGATATCTGTCCTAATGGATTCAATAAATGCGATTTTGAAATTCGACAAAGTCAGAATTTCCGAATGTCGATTTAGGGCATACCAGCTTAATGAGAAAAAGAATCAGATCTCCATCATATCACTCTCACCCGTTCCAACATCACTTTTCACTCTTTAACTATTTTCTTCATATGTTAATGTATGGCATGAGTGCCATTGCTCTGCTTTATTTTGAACATTCGCAAAATCGATTTAATCCTAATATCTCTGCAACTCCTGCTATTGTTGTTCCATAGTAAATTGTCGGTTTATCTACTTCTAAAAAGTTAACAATAGATCCATTTGCTATTGTGCTTCCGGTAATCAGCAATAGGTCGCACCACCTCATAACTTCCTCGGTCTTGTTTTCAGCATCTTCTATCAATACATTGTATTTTTCTTTGTCAATATTATTTTTGTCCATATCGACTACGCGCATTTCAAATTTTCTACTGCAAAAATCAAGTAAAGCAGGTTGTAACCCAATTAATGCAATCTTAGGATTGCCATAATTCAACTCAATATATTCCGCCAATTTTTCCCCGCATTCATCTGGCTGATTATTCTTGCAATGAATTGTTTTATCTGCTAAATTCAGATACCTCATTACTGCATTCAGTGTAGCTATAAATGCAGCTATATTGAAATTATTGTCCAAAGGCATCTTTGAAAATTCCTTAAGAGTTCCTTCAAATTCACTTGGGCTGTCTGTATAGGATTGACCCAACGATCCCTTGAATTCTGCTTGCAACAGTTTTTCTTTCCCCTTCATCAAAGGAAAATCTCTACGTATAGGATTTCCTATAGCCTCTTCAGCAGTAAGAACTTTTCCATGTATCAGCACCTTTTCATCTTCAAGGTTATTTAATTTTATCTGTTTTTCTAGATATTCTTTTAACTTCTGATATGTTTTTTCACTCTCCATTTTTACATCCTTTCATACATATTTCTCTATCTAGTAAAATAACAAAGTGGATATGTACAAACTTTGCATGCTAGACAAAATCCACCTTCTCCCATTTTTACAAAATCATCTTTAATCATCTTTTCACCAACAAATATTTTCGGTAGAACTACATCAAATATTGTAGTTTTATAATATAAAGCAGCTCCTGGTACACCCATTAGAACCACTTCTCCCAAGTATGCAAGCATAAACATGTTACCTGGTTGTACAGGCGCTCCATATGTCACCACTTTTGCACCAGAATTCCTTATCGCTCCAGGTGTCAAGTCATCTGGATCTATCGACATTCCTCCTGTTAAAATAACCATATTTACTTTTTTATCAATAAATTCAACAATGGCTTCCTGAATCATATTAATATTATCAGGGCAAATTGTATGTCCAACCACTTCAGCTTCAAAGTACTTCATTTTTTCTTTAATAATATCCCCAAATTTATCATCTATAAGTCCATTAAACACTTCATTTCCTGTGGTTATAATACCTATTTTCATTTTTTTATATGGTTTTATTTCAAAAACCGGTCCTTTTATGCGAGTTAGTTCCTCAACTCTTTCAATATTCTTCTTGTCAGTCATAAGCGGTATTATTCTAGCACCTACCAATTTTTTATCTTTTTCAACAATATAATCATTTGGCAAACTTGCTATAGTAATATCATCAACTGAATTGATTTCATATAATAGAGAACTATTCACTTTAAACAATCCCTTAACCGTAGACTTTAAAGTGCATTTTCCTTCGCTTGGTTGATTATAGGTTATATTGTCTCCACTAATCACTTCAGCAATTCTAAGCGCAGACTCATCCTCATGTATCATTCCAGGTTTATTTTCCCAAATATAAATATTCTCTTTACCCATCTTAAGTAATTCATCAACATCTTCTTCCCTAATTCGGTGACCTTTTTTAAAAGCTCTCCCTTTAAATTCTCCAAACACTACTTTTGTAATATCGTGACATAGTATCATTCCTACCGAATCTCTTACACCTACTTTTCTGATAAGTCTCTCCCCTTTCAACATCCACCCGTTATATTATCGTTCATATAACGTTAAACAAAAAAATGTATAACCAATTTAATCATATATTTTCTTACCATTCTTTGTCAAGTATATCATTATTTGTTTTGTCCATTGATTTTACAAACACAAACATAAATTCAATTGACTATTGCCTTAATATATATTTTACTACCAGTTCAAAAGTTGAAGGTGATGAAGGCGAGTTTCATGTATTAGCAATTGACAAAGGTGAACAAGGTGTCAATCCACATGAAAGAGATTGGTTCTCTATTGAAGTAACTGGAGGCCTTTATGATGGCTATTCAAACAATTTC
>DAOUQP010000134.1 GCA_030625575.1 Eubacteriales bacterium
CGAGAAGGGGAAATATGCAATATCTCTTTTATCGGGACACATCGGAGGGGCTAATGAAATAAGTCTTCTTCTAGAGGAAAAGATGGGCTCTAAAGCTGTTATAACCACAGCATCTGATGTGATGGATAAACCTGCAGTCGATATGTTGGCTAAAAAATTCAACTTGGAAATAGATAATATGACAAGTGCAAAAGACATCACAGCGAGGATTCTAAATGATGAGTCGATTATGATCTGTGGTATCGATCATAGCCGGTTGACAAGTGATGATATCGGAAATGTGGATAAATATGATGGAGCGATCGTCGTTTCCGAGAAAGCGAATCTCGATATAAAAATACCCTTTGTTCAATTGATTCCCAAAAAAATAGTTATAGGGATTGGATGTAGAAAAGGAATAAGCAAAGACCATATAATTGAAAGCATATATCTGATGCTTGGGAAATATGAAATTCATGAAAAATCGATTTTCTGCCTTGCTACTATTGAAATAAAGGCAAATGAAAAAGGGTTGTTGGAAGCTGCAAAAGAACTGGGAGTACAACTGAAAATTGTGAGCATCGACGATATTAAAAAAATAGAAAATAAATTTGAAGGTTCAGCGTTTGTAAAAAAATCGATAGGTGTTTATAGCGTATCTGAACCTGCGGGATACATTTGCTCTGACAATGGAGAAAAAATTGTTGGGAAAACGAAAATGAACGGAGTAACGGTTTCTATGTGGAGGAGAGAATAATTGAATAAGATATATGTTGTGGGAATAGGTCCTGGAGATTTGAAGCAGATGACGATTAGATGTCATGAAGTAATAAAAGAGTGCGATGTTGTAGTTGGTTATAATAAATATGTTGAACTCATCGGACCTCTCATTCAAGATAAAGAGGTTTATAAAAGTGGAATGAGAACTGAAGTTGAAAGATGCAAAATGGCTGTTGAAAAAACTTTGAATGGAAATAAAGTTGCTTTGGTTTCCAGCGGCGATAGCGGAGTTTATGGAATGGCTGGGTTGGTTTATGAAATTATCTATAACGAAGGTTTAAAAGATGAGATTGAAATTGAAGTTGTTCCGGGTATATCGGCTTCTCAATCGGCTGCCTCGCTTTTAGGAGCACCTCTTATGCATGATTTTGTTACTATTTCTCTGTCGGATTGGTTGACTGACATTTCGTTGATCGAGAAAAGACTTCATGTTGCCGGTGAAGGAGATTTTGTGGTTGTGATATATAATCCAAAGAGCAAGGCGCGTCCAGATATCATCAACAAAGCCAGTGAAATATTATTGGAATATAAATCAGAAAAAACTCCTGTTGGAATTGTAAGAGATGCATATAGATCAGATCAAAGCATTGAAATAACGACTTTAGGCAAAATGATTGAATCAGAAATAAATATGACAACGACAGTAATAATTGGAAATCAAATGACTTTTACAGATTTTGATAAAATGATCACTCCAAGAGGATATAAATTATGATTATTGTTTTTGCAGGAACAAAAGATGGAAGAGACCATGTGAAAAAACTGATCGATAACGATGAAAAAGTGATTGTATGTACTGCAATATCATATGGTGCGTCATTATATCCTAAGCACGAAAATATAATAAAAAAATATTATCACCCTATGGATATCGATGAAATGAAAAAAATAATCGAGCAGCACAATCCCAAGTATATTGTAGATGCCACTCATCCTTATGCTATAAATGTTTCTGAAAACATCAAAATCGCTGCAAAATTTCAAAATGTTGAAGTTAAGAGACTTGATAGAGAAAGCCTTTTATATAAATACAAATCAGATGTCATTACAGTTGAAAGTTATGATGAAGCTGCGAAGCGTTTTGAATCAATAGATGGAAATATTCTTTTGACTACAGGAAGTAGAAATCTTGAATGGTTCAAAGATATTAAAAATAAAGAAAAACTTATAGCAAGGGTATTGCCTATGAAGGAAGTTATAGAAAAATGCGAAAACTTAGGTTTTTTACCAAATCAAATATTGGCGCTTCAAGGTCCTTTTTCGCAAAAAATGAATGAAGTCATATATGACGATTATGATATCAAATGCCTTGTCACAAAAGACAGTGGAAAAATAGGTGGTATGGAAGAAAAAATCATACCGGCGATTGAAAAAGATATCATAGTCATTATTATAAAAAGAAAAGATAATAAATAGAATTGAATAGATCATTGGGTGCCTAATATTTAGGTTAAAAGGGAAGTTGGTTAAAATCCAACACAGTCCCCGCTACTGTAAGTATCTAAGTATATACTCTTATGTCACTGGGAAACTGGGAAGACGTGTATATATGGTATAAGTCAGGAAACCTGCCCATTGATAGTGTAGACATACTTCGGAGGGGAGATATGGACATAATTATTAAACAATAATGTTCGTCGACTTTGGTTGGCGTTTTTTCTTTTTATGAAGTAAGTTAGAAAGTCGTACAAATTTATTGGAGAATGTAAGGTGGTTATATGGTTCAAGACGTAGACGAAAATGGTGTATTAAAAGAATATAGAGATTTCAACTCAAAAAAAACTCTGTTTATCATCTTGCTGATATTTACAATTATACTATTTAGTCTATTTGCAATTACTGTAGGACCTTTAGATATTACGATGAACGAATCGTATCGAGTGGTTTTGCATAAAATTTTTCCGAAGTTGATAAAATCACCAAGTGAAAGTATTGAAGGAATCATATGGTTGGTTAGAGTACCTAGAGTATTAACGGCATTAATTGTAGGATTTTCTTTGGCGATAGCAGGAGCAATCATGCAGCCCGTGTTGAGAAACCCCATGGCGAGTCCATTTACTTTGGGGATTTCTTCAGGTGCCGGATTTGGGGCTGCTCTTGCAATTATATTAGGCAAAAGCATTGGGTCTGGTCCATATTATATTATTGCCAATGCATTCTTTTTTTCAATGCTTACATCTATAGTGGTTTTATCAATATCAAAAATAAAGAGAACTACACCAGAAATGATGATTTTAATGGGGATAGCATTTTCCCATTTGTTTAGTGCAAGCATAACAGTATTGCAATATTTCGCAGATTCCGTGCTGGTTTCTGAAGTGCTGTTTTGGATGGTTGGAAGCTTATCCAAGGGAACATGGGATACTCTATCATTTATAACTCCAATTCTGTTGGTATGTACGCCGTTTTTAATTATCAAATCAAAGGATTTGAATTTTATCAGTTCGGGAGAAGATGATGCCAAGAGCTTGGGTGTCAATGTTGAAAAAACCAGAGCGATATTACTTATAGTATCGTCATTGGTTATCTCCACAACTATTTGTTTTACCGGAACAATAGGGTTTGTAGGTCTTGTGGCGCCACACATCACGCGTTTGATCGGAGGCGGCGACAATAATTTCGTCGTTCCCGTTTCTGGATTGGTGGGGGCGTTGTTATTGGTAGTGTCGGATTTTATTGGAATGAATTTAATTTCACCAGTAACCATACCCATTGGAATCATGACATCGTTTTTAGGAGTTCCAATGTTCATTTATCTAATTATGAGAAGAAGACGAGGAGATTGCTGATGGAAATTAGAGTGAACAACTTAGAATTTGCATACTCTAGCGAGAAAATTTTAAAGGATATTAATTTTACCGTAGTGAAGGGACAATGTGTTTCGATTTTAGGGCCGAATGGAGCAGGTAAATCCACTTTAATCAAATGTATGGATGGATTGCTTAAATGCAAAAAAGGTGAAATTGAGATTGATGGAAATAAGCTGAGTGAAATGAGTAGGGAAGATATTGCAAAAAAAATCGCATATGTTCCTCAAGTTACAGCATCGATATTTCCATTAAAAGTATTTGACATGGTATTGCTCGGTAGGCGATTGCATATGAATTTAAAAAGTAAAAAAGAAAATCATTTAGAAGTGTTGAAGGCCTTGAAAAAATTGAGTATAGAGCATTTGGCTATGAAAAACTTCAATCAATTAAGCGGTGGACAAAAACAAAAGGTTGTTATTGCAAGGGCATTGGCGCAAGAGACTGAAATTTTGTTATTGGACGAGGCAATCAGCAATTTGGATATCAGGCATCAATTGGAAGTCATGGAATTGGTTAAAAATCTTTCTGCCGAGTTTGGGATTACTGTCATTATGATTTTGCATGATTTGAATATTGCGAGTCGATTTTCGGATAAAATAATTATCTTGAACGATGGCGAAATATCTGCAAATGGTGATGCAAAAGAAGTATTGACGAAAGAGAATATATCTTCAATATACGGTATTGAATCATATATAACCAAAATCGAAGATAAACCACATATTGTGCCTTTAAAGATAAGAAAGATATAAAAAAATGGAGGAATAAAAATGAATATAATTTTTAAAGTAGCAAGTATATTTGTAATGAGTTTAATGATGATTGCAATGGTAGGGTGCAGTGATGAAAAAACCACTGAATCAAACGATATCGCTGAAGAAGCGATAGATGAAATTAGAGTGATCGATTGTTCAGGAAGAGAAGTGGTATTAAAAAGCGAGGCAAAAAGAATTGTCGATTTGACATATCTAGAAGGGATTCGAACATTGATAGAACTCGGTGCCGAGGATAAATTAGTAGGAATGAGCGCTAACGACCATCATGGATTCATGGCTGATGGTCCGCTGAAAAGTGTTTACAAAACGGCGATAAATGTTGCGCCGGAATTGAAAGACTTGCCTAATGTGGGGAATTGTAAGGAACCGAATATTGAAAAAATAATTGAATTGAAACCTGATCTTATTTTTGTGCTTTGGGATAAAAAAGAATATGCCGATACTCTTTCAAAGCAATTGAATGTTCCAGTAATGTGTGTTGGAGGTTATGGAAGTTTTAACCTTGAAATGTTCAGTGCGGTTGGAAAAGCAATCGGTAAAGAAGATAGAGCTGACAGCTTGATAAAATTCACAGAAGAAAGAATTGAAAGAATAACTGATATAACCAACAGTATTCCGACTGAAGAAAAGAAAAGAATTTTTTATTGGGTTAGAACTTTGGGTGATCCACAGACAAATGGAAGATATGAAGCTTTTGAACTTGCGGGAGCGATAAATGTTGCGGCGGAAGGTGATTTAATTCCATATGGAAAATATAAAACTACTATAGAGCAAGTTGTGAAATGGAATCCTGATGTAATTTTAAGACAAACTGCGACAAAAGATGATGTTAAGGGATTCAATACAATTGAGATTATCAAAGAAAATCCAATTATAAAGGATGTCGAAGCTATAAAGAATAATGATATTTTTCCCACAAAAGGACAAATGAGAGGTTATGATGTAGCGACTGAACTTGCTGAAGTTTATTATATAGCTAAATTATTATACCCTGATGAATTCAAGGATTTGGATGTTATGGCTGAAG
>DAOUQP010000182.1 GCA_030625575.1 Eubacteriales bacterium
AATCTTAATCACATCCTATCTACTTGTTCTTGATGATTTCTTCTAATTTAGCAATTCTGTCTCTTAATGATTGTACTTCATTATCGCTTGTTTCGTCAACAACATAACCTTGACCAAATCCAAATCCTCTACGGGATCCAAAACCACCTGATCTTCTGAATCCTCGACCGAATCCAAAGAATGATCTGTTTGCGGTAGTGTTATCGGTATTACATTGTCCCATACCTCTTCCTGTCATTGCTCCTTGTCCTAATGGACCTGTTTTATTTCCTGCTGGCATATTCAACATCCCCTTTATTTTATTTTATAATGAACATATGTCCTTTACAAGATTAGTATACCACTTTACGAACATATGTCAATAACAAATGTGAAAATAATTTTATTAGATTATTTTATTAAATTAAACAGAATATGTTAATTGATATAATATTTGTGATATTATTTTAGTAGAAACGTATTTACTTTGATTTCTTGTGAAATTAATGTATACAATGGGAGGCAAAAATGAAAACGAAAGTGTATTTATTGATTATAATTATACTTCTAACAGGATGTATGAAGAAAATAGAACATCTCGATACGAAGCTGGATATTCAATATAAAACCGCCTTAATAGATAAAAGCGAGTTGATCTATCGAAGTAATGATTCGGGTGGAATCAGGTTAATCAGTTACATTAAAAACAATAAAGAAAAGCTGATCAATGACAATGGTCCATCAGAACCTGTAATCAATAGCAGTAAAGATAAAGTTGCTTTTATTGATAATTATTATTGGGAAGCCATAGGTGATGTTTGGGTATATGATGTAAATAAAGAGAAAAGCAAAATCATTATAAAATCTGCAATTGGAGATCAACAAAAATCGAAGTCTTTAACATGGTATGACGACAATAAGTTGTTGGTTGTGATTGGTTATGCATATGGAACCGTTTCAGTCGGCGGCGATCTTTATCTCTATGATTTTGATTCTGAAGAATTATCTCTGATAATTGAGACCGATATCAATACTGAGATTATCGATACTGAAATAGTTGCTGATGGAATTAAAGTCAATTATGCGAAGTTCAATGAGAATATGACTGAATATGAAGTTGAATCGGTAATTATTTCAATCGAGTAAGGGAGTGTTTGTATGGACCATGTTGTATATTTAGATGCGAAGGCGAAGGAATTCGAGAAATTGATTGAAGGTACAAAAACTATGATTATCCGAGGGGCAACTGGTAGAAAGATGCCTTATGAAAGGGTATTCGAGGGAGATCAGCTATATTTCATTAGAAACAATGGAGAAGGATTGTTTGTTGGAAAAGCGAAAGTTTCCTTTGTTTATAATTCCAAAAAAATGACCAAGGAAGAATCAATTGAACTTGTGGATTCTTATAAAGAAAAATTGAACCTATCATCTGCTCAAAGCAAAAGATGGATGGGGAAGAGATATCTAGTGTTGATAGAAGTCGATGATCTTAGTGAAATCGAACCCTTTGAAATCGATAGAAGCAAATGCGGCAAAATGGATGATTGGCTACCTGTAGAAGACATAGATACGATGAAGAAGAAATAGCAAGAAAATGAAAAAGGATGGGTTTATGAGGTTTTTTATTATAATGATAACAGTTATGCTTGCAATGCTTGGATCGATGTATTCTTTTGGTATTGACATTAGTATGACAATAGTGGCAGGTATGTATTTTTTATTAGCGACGTGTTTTATACTGAAGAAAGATTTTCATGATAAATATTGGAGGTTCATGAATCCCAAATATCAAATGTTGCTTAAAGAAAAAGGTGAGACATTCGGTAGTAAAGATAGAAAATCAACAATAATCAATTATTATTTAATGTCGATTGTAATGTTTCTAAATTCTAAAATGATTAGGTATTCCATTATTGAAACTAGAGAAATGTTAAAATTATCAACTATGGTGAAAATAGGCGGACTCTTTTTAGCAATCTCAATCATTATTGCTGTTGTTGGTAACAATTTTCTAAAGGAAAGCAAAACATATAATGAGTATTATGCAAAAATGATTATAATCGGCCTCGTTCTTTTTATATTATTGAAAGCCATTATTTAAAAATAAAAAGTGCTGATTTTTTATCGAACACTCTTTATTCCTAAATATTCTTTAATTGCAGACTGTAGTAATTGTGAAAAATTGATGTCGTTTTTTATTGCGATATCATTTAACCATTTTGGTATGGTTAATGTTTTTTTCACTGCTTTATTTTTCATCTGATCGCGAATGGGCAACATCCATATATCGATTAAAATAAGTGTTTCATTATCATTGATTTCGATGTTTTTTATTGAAGTGGCTTTGGGAATTTCCTCAAAATCTTCTTCTAATCCAAATAAATGAAGTTCTAGAGCCTCTCTAGCGTTTTTTAAAGCATTTGTTTCATTTTCTCCATAAGTATAACATCCCGGTAAATCAGGATAACTAACTGAAATACCATCATTTCCATAATGGAAGATTGCAGGATAGATATATTGATTTTCCATTGAAATCATCCCTTCGTTTATAATAATTAAATTACAATATTCGCTTGTTTAAGAATACTTTTAACGGTTTTTATAGGCAAATATTTTTTTGGATGTGGAATTGTAACCGTTCCGTTTTTATATGGATGTTTTAATTGATAATGCGAACCACGTATACGAACAATAAACCATCCATCTTTTTTAAGTAATGAAAGTAATTCTCTTGAATGCATTTGGTCAACTCTCCATGAAGTTCGATTCAACCCCTTTAATGATACACGTATATTTAGTACGTGTCAACATGAAGTCGTATTAATATTATATATGAATTTGATACAAAATATTTGGTTTCATAGTAATTTTACATTTTGTAACAAATGTTATTGATGATAAATATTTTGACATAAAACAATTTTTTATATATCATTTAGAATAGATGAAATTAATGGAGGTTACCGTGGTGAACAACAATGTTATTATTAATCAATTGCCAAAGGTATTATTTGGCATAACACATGATTTTGCAGCAGTTATAGGGAAAGTGCGTCCAAAATCACATTGTTAAA
>DAOUQP010000203.1 GCA_030625575.1 Eubacteriales bacterium
GCCAAGTCCCCATGCAGCCAATGAAACTACATTCAAGAATCCTACTGCTCCAACAGACAGTTTCAGAAGTCCTGGATCGATGTTTCTAACGATGTCCATTGCATTTCCATAACCGCCAAGTTTGCCCATAACGACCATCGGTACTATCAAAAGAGCAAAGAACATCAAAATACCTTGGAAAAGGTCAGTCCAACTAACAGCCATGAATCCACCAAGGAAAGTATAAAGAACAACTGCCACCATACCGATTGTCAATGCAGTCAAATATGGAATATCGAATATAGTGTTGAATAATTTCGCACTTGCCACCAAACCTGATGCAGCATATGTCAAGAAGAAGAATAATATGAAGAATGATGTTAATAATCTCAATGACACAGAATTCGATTTAAATCTCTTTTGGAAGTACGAAGACAACGTCAACGAATCTTCAGCTTTTTCAGAGAATATTCTCAAACGCTTAGCAGTAAACTTCCAGTTTAAATATGTTCCAAGTGCTAAACCTGCAGAAATCCAAAATGCTTCTATACCTGCAGAAAAAGCATATCCAGGTAAACCAAGTAACAACCAACCGCTCATGTCAGAAGCCTGAGCACTCATTGCAGCTACCCATGGGTTCAAACTACGACCTCCAAGAATGTAGTCGCTTAAGTTTTGAGTTCGTTTGTAGTAATACAAACCTATTGAACTCATACCAATGAAGTAAAGAATAATTACAAATAATAACAAGTAAATTCCCCCTTATATATATTTTATTTATGGTGCATAGCACCTTAAATACTTGTCTATTTTTTATTAATCTTTAATTCTTTTTTAAATTGTTAATTATACTTAACATTTTACATCAAATCTTTGTTAAAATAAAGACTATCCAAAATAATTCATTAAAATTCAATAAAATTCATTCCGTTAAAACAAAACGATTATCGTTTGCAAAATGCAAACGACAATCGTTCATCTTTCTCTTTTATGGAATTAACTTCTCAGTCACTTCAACAACACTCTTCTCTATAACATAAAAATGAAAGAGTGGATAATTCAATAAAGATTTATTATCATTTACATGAGCCGCAAGAGTTATTAAATCAGAGACCTTCAATGTGCTTTCTTCAATTAAATTTATAATAGCTTCCCTTGGCAATTTATAAACTATATCGTCATCAGGAATGTCATTGACGTAGAAATTGTTAGGCATCAAATCTACCGCTTGATCAATCTCCAAATCATATTCATCTATTAAGAATCTCATCGCCGTCTCACCAGACAACCACTCTTTTTGGTCTATTTCAAATTCAACATATCCGTTTGCAACTACCATCTTTTTAATTGCTCCAAATCTCATCACAACGCCTGGCAATTCAATAAATTTCTCCTTTAAAAAAATCATATCTTCATTCAACCGATTGTTATCATCTAAAAGTAAACTCATATTTTCATTTAAATATAGATTATCTTCTTCCAATCCTAAAATCACTTCATTTTGCTTGGCAACTTCACTTTCCTGATTATCAACAACTACTTTTAGCGCATCTATCTCTATCGAAAGCTCCCCTACTGCTCTCATTAGATATGCAGAGCCTATTGATCCTACTATCACTAGTATAACTACTATTGCAATTTGCCATCCTTTATTCATTAAATCTATCTCCTTTACTAATATCTTATACTATATTTATACCATATTATAAGATATTTAGCATATTGAATTTACACTTGATATTGAATTTAAATAGGTTTAATGGGTATATCTAGTAATAAGATTTTTAAAATAAAGAGGTGCTGTAGTGGAAATTATTGATTTAAGATCAGAATATGAAAATACGTACTTTAATTGCTTAGAAGAGTGGAATGACGAAATGAAAGAAGCTGGAGACCACAAGGCGAAATGGTATGCAAAAATGAAGGATAATGGACTGCGTGTAAAATTGGCAAAGGATGATGATGGCAATATCTGCGGTATGATTCATTATGTGCCTTCAGAATATTCATTCG
>DAOUQP010000054.1 GCA_030625575.1 Eubacteriales bacterium
AAATTTCTAGGTACTTCATTTATGCTATTGCGATTTGTTTTAACATTCATAGCATTGGTGTTAATCGGTGTGTTTATGGAGTACATACTCAGATTAAAACCGGATAAAGATTGGCTTGAAAGTAGTGGTAAAGGAGACAAAAATTCTATGGAGAAGATGAAGATGAAGTCGTAACTGTTTCCACTATGAGAAAGGATGGCAATTATGGCTGATATTTTTAAACTCAAAACCGCATTCATGACTCCTTTTATTCGCTTTCTCGTCAAACATCCTGATTTGATGCACTCAAGACTATTTTTAAAAGCTATGCGCGTTTTCCCAGAAAAGGTCAGTAAAACTTATGATGAAAAAATTGCACAGAACATAATCGAATATCAAATGGCACTTTTGACTGGACTGAATCAAATAAACAATAAGCCACAAAAAATTCTTGATTTATGTACGGGAACTGGATTTGCAGCATTCATGGCAATCGAACATTTTCCTAATGCATCTGTGGATGCATTAGATCAAAGTAGCGAGATGATAAAAATTGCTAAAGAAAAAGCAGTCAAAAATTCCGTAAGCCGTATTCATTTTAACGAAGGAAATGCCGCTGAATTAGATTACGACGACGACATATTTGATTTAGTAATCACTTCGAATGCACCAATATACTTGTCTGAAGCTGTAAGAGTATTAAAAATAAGTGGGTTGATACTTATATCTTTTTCCTTCAGCGGAGAGGCCTTTGTAAAAGCTAAAAAAAATATTTCTGCTTACCTTGTAGAAAACAATATAATGCTACTAGAAATAGAAAACATTGGAAAAGGGGCATATATCCTCGGACAAAAACTAGAAAAGACTCAATTTTTATAATTGAGTCTTTTTAAGGATACAAAAAAATAGAAGATTTAATCTTCTACCATTCCGATTAATCCTTCTATAAAAGTTTTAACACTTATTTTTCCTCTATACTTAGTTTTTTCTCTGATAAAATCCATATTTCTCTTTACTTCGATAAAATCAAATAGTCTAGATGAATATCTTTCAAATTTATAATTACTGAAATCTTCAATACCTAGCATAGAAACATTATCCATTGCCTGTTGAATGGTTCTACGTACTCTTTGCTCAATCGCTCTAACATTAAATGATCCTTTATACTCTTCATCGATATACATTTTATTTAAATCATTATATAAATCTCCAATATTGTATCTATGAAACTTTCTTCCTAGTTCTTCTCTGGTTTCAATAATCATTTTTACAATATTTAAAATATCTCTTCCCCCTCTTTCATTAGAAATTCCTAAATCTGAGAGTATTTCATTAACCTGAGTAAACTTTTCACTGTCTTTATCTTCAGTTTCATCTGCTCTTCTACCCGTATTTACAGTCATCTGAATTTTATTTATTATTTCCTTTAAATTTGCGTTCTCAATGGCCTTTTCTAAAACAGATTTTACCTCTATAACGTTTATCGGCTTATTAATAAAGAATTCAATTCCTGCTTTATAAGCATCTCCTATCATATTTTTTGAACTAACCTGCGATAACATTATAAATTGAATACTGCAATTTTTGCTTTTGAAATTGTTAACTAATTCTATTCCATCAATTTTAGGCAAAAGCAAATCTACAATTACAATATCGGGTTTCAAAATTTGAATATCTTTTTTAGCATGCATCCCATCTAAAGCTTTACCGACAATTTGTCCCAAATCATAATCAATAATAATATTTTCAAGCATTGAAACAATTGCTTCGTCGTCATCAACCAAATATATGCGCATTTTTTTCCTCCTAAAGTTTACTTTTTAATATTTCTATCTGAAATCTGGTTCCTTGACTCTCGTTACTAATCATTTCGATATTACCTTTATAATAATCTTCAATCATAGCTTTTACATGAGTAAGCCCTATTCCACCAGACATTTGACCAGTCTTTTTATCGTATTTTGTAGAATAGCCCGGTTTGAAAATTATATCTCTTTCAGTTGTATTAATTCCCTTACCATTGTCAGTTATTTGAAGAATCAACCACTCCTTATTCTCAATCTGAGTAATAGAAATAACTCCATATTGTTTTATGGCATCTACAGCATTACTCAGCAAGTTAATCAGTACAGTAATCAATGGATAATAATCGTTTATTACCAATTTCTTATTGACAATCGATGCATTTATCTTAATATCTTTATTAGACATTTCCGCTAAATTTTCAGTGTTTTCTTTTAACATATTGATTATCTCATCTAACTGCATTTCATCCAACTGAGTATTTTTGGGAATAATTTTTTCAATACTTACAACTACTCTCTCATTATCCTTTTTAAGTTCATGGATATCTTTTGTCAACTCTAAAATTTCTTCTTTTAAATCATTTGTATCTTCTACAGATATATTTTGAAAATCAAGACTATTGAATTGATTATACAAATAATAACTCTTGTTCATTGCTTTTTCCACATCATTCATGCTTTTTTTAAGAAAGAATGATTCGGTTTTCATTTTGGAAGCAAGTACTAAAAATTCTTTGATCCGCATATTGTTTTCATCTTTCAGAATTACGATACTATAAAAAATTAGACCTAAATTTAAAATAAATACAATGCTCGCTCTCAATAAACCCGCAGTCAGTAAACTAGAAATGACGATTTTAGCAGATACACTATGGTATTCATATCTAATAGAAGCTTCTATGATATTTGACAACACATCAGAAAAAGTTAAAAAAGTAATTAACAGAATAGGCTGTTTGACAATTTCTCTAACACTGAACATCTTTAATAATATTCCATAACTTAAATAAAAGAAAAATGCCGGCAAATGAATTTCAATAAGAGAAATAAAATTTTGTCCTGCGATATATCCTAATGAAACCCTGAATACTACAACAACTAATCCAGTAATAATAGTTGTAATAATAATTGGCGTATCCTTGAATTTTATTAAAAGCAAGGTCAAAACGACTATTCCGATAGAAATCCTGAAGTCTGTATTAAATGGATTCAAATACACTTGTCCAAACAATGCTGTTGCAAGAGCAATTATTGCAATTTTATTAAATTTATTATCCGTCATTATTCTCTCCCACTTAAATTTTGCTGTATTATAATTTCAGTTTCTGAATCAATAAATCCTCTTCTCCATAGTCCAATCCCAGGTAAATTGTATTGCTTAACTAAATCTAATCTCTGGGAAATTGAGGTTGAATCTTCATACCACACTCTAGTTAGCATACCATTTTCTTTCTTTTCAGAATAATTAATCATCAATTCCGACAAGTATTCCACAGATAATCCATTTTCTTCAACATAGTTGTCTCTATTTCTAATAGAAAGAACCGACGAATCATTGCTACTTTTATAATCCTTCCAAACTCGCATATATCCTGGAATTCCTAATACTAATTTTTCATTGGACACTAGCTCAAGAGTTTTGTCAATCCCCTCAATCGTCCACGGAATAGAAGCAACAGGACCACTTATATTTGAAGAAGCCCAAAATTCATCATAAGCCATTAAGAATATATAATCTGTTGATTTAGCCAAAAATTTACGATCATAAACTTTTGACCATTGATCAGAACCTTCTGGAATAGTAACATCTATCGATAAAGGTATATCCATTTTTTTAGTTATTCGGTAAAGTTTCTCCATGAATTCGTTAAGTAACTCTTTATCTTTCAAATAAATATTTTCAAAATCAATATTGATTCCATCGAATTCATATATCAGTGTCAATACACACAGCTGAGAAATAAATCTATCTACTAAAACTGGATTTGATAGCATTTCATTCGTCCACTCAGGATTAAAAGAATTTGATGCTAGAACCCAAACTTCTTTATCCATATCATGAACCCACTGAACATATTTATAATCTGCCTCATTAATAACAATACCGTTAATATTCAACCCTAAAAATGTCGGTGAAATAATATCCGCACTTTTTTCAACCAATTCGTTGTTGAAATTCAATGCCCCTTTATATGAATTAATCTGATCCCAAACCAAATAAAAAGGTTCTTCCACTTTTTCTCGATCATCAAAATAATACTCACTTAAGAAACGTCTGTCTGATTCTTTAACTTTTACTGAATCTAATGTGACATAACCCAAATTTTCATCATTTGCTACGAAGCATGCCTTTTCAGTCAAAACTCCATAAAAATCAGTGTTGTTATTACTCTGTTTATTTGGAATATTAAGATTCTCATTTATAAATATTTTGCTTCCAGATATTGATACCGTTTCAAGTTTGTCTTGTGTAATAATCCAGATATCATTCCCAGTGAATCCATATTCAAAGAATAGTGCTCTAGCAATAGTCTCAAGAGGTAAATACTTATTTTCATTATAATTGACTAAAGGAATATTAATATCTATGATATTCTCAGTAATAAACTCATTTAAGAATTCATCATCCAAGTCAGCCCATTTAGAATCAAATTTTACATATACTCTCTGCTCGCTATTCGACAACTCAATATCATCATATATTAAATCTTTTACGAATTTATAGTCTATAAAATATCTATCCTCAATATCAATAATATTATTTTTTTCATGTCTCTCTCCATTTACATACAACCACTCATTCATCATATATTCATCCGACAACTCAAATTCTAGCGCTTTATAACGATTAAACAATGATACAGTACTGACAATCAATCCTATTATGACAATTATAAGTATAATATTAATAATTAAATTTGTTTTTTTCATATTTTTTGAACTCCCTTAAAAAAAGTTATCTATTTCATTATAGTATTTTTTTTTGCTAATGAAAAGAACAAGCCTTACAGGCATCATACTTTATTATCCCTTTTGAATATATTATCGGTATCATACTCTCCCTTAGGTATACGCATCCAAAGTGATGATATTTTTTCCCAGTATCCGTTATATAAACTAAAGATTCAATGTTCGGCACTCTAGTATCGTATTTGATCAACCATCTTCTATAATAAATACTATTAAAAGCAATCGTAATCTCAACTTCTTTCAAATGAAAAAAAACAGATTTCATTTCAAGTTGAGGATGTCTTTTAACAATATCATTAATCTCACTCACATTGAAATTTCTTGAAGTAGTGCTCATTAAATCATCTATCATTTCCTTTTCAAAGACATTAAAATAAATCTTCGATATAGGTAAAAGCATAAAAAAATATATTGCTAATATAACTAATGGTAAAATTATCGTCGCTTCAATTGTTAAACTTCCGCGATTATTCATTATAGTCACCTTCAAATTTTCTTTTTTTATTTACTACATAATTAAAAGTTTGAAAAGAGTAATTGAATGATTTATCAAATGATAAATATGTATAATAATTTTCTAAATCAATTCTCATTTCTCTTTCAATACTCTTTTCAATACGGTTAAGCAAAGTGTTTTCAGGAATAAAATAGAGTAAAATTCTAATATAATCCTTATAATAAAATCCTGATTTAAATTTATTCTTACTCATATCATCGTTGTTTTTAATTAAGGGTACTGGGTTTCCTTTATAAATTTCATTTATATCATTTAACGAGATTTTTATACTATCTACAAGCATTAAAAAGATTTGTCCTCTTGCATCGCCACCAGCTTGCATCAGATATTTTTTCATCTTTTGTGGGTCTTTTATTATACTTGCTGTATTTAAAAGTAATCTGAGTGAAAAAATTTCTCCTTCAATAAAACTTCTTTGCGTATATATATTTGAAAACCCTGTCAATGCATATTCACTAGTGTAAATCTTTTTTTTATTAAGATTGCTAGAGTATCCCAAATAATCAATAATGTATTCGATTACAAGAGGTTTCGACAATAAGTGCTCTATATTTTCAAAATCAAATGCATCAAAACAATCAATTTTTATCTCTTTAATATATTCGTTGATTTCAAGTTTAATCAATTCACCACTTGCAAAATCAATATTTAGTATTTCATCAAAAGAACTATAAGGATATTCAAAGAACATATGGTTTTTCAATACTTTTTTACTCAATAACAAAATCAAATTCTCACTCGGTATTTTAAACTCTTTTATTTGTCTATTTATCGAATTCTTCAAGGCTATTGTTTCATTGAGTTCTTTTAATATGCCTATCACTATATTTCCTTCATTAACTTTTTCTATAGCATTCATACTTATATCGTTTATAACCCTATATTGCATCAATTTAATGATACTCTCTTTAAGCACAATATTATCATTCAATGGATTTTCATAACTCATCAATATACTCTCAGATCTAAAACCTAAAATTCCGTAACGATCAAATAGACTATTATCAAATCTTTTCATTTGATTTTGTACTATTAGATAATTCTCTCTGATGAAGTGATTATACTGAAAATAATATTCTCCTATATCACTTAGTAATAGCACAGCAATTAATAATATGCTTATAAATATCGTCATAAATATTGTGATAGACCCTTTATTTCCCATCCATTGTGCCTTTTTCAATTCTAATCTCCTCCACCAAATCATTTATTAATTCTTCGTAATCATAGGTATACGTTTGAAAATATCTAAAAGAGATTCCTTTTATTCTAATAATCTCCTTTAACGATATTGCACATAGCAATAATACAATTGTAATGACTATTACTCCTTCAACTATAATTTCGCCTCGTTTATTCATCTTATGCTCCTTTTTGGAAAAATAAAAAATAACCTGTATAAAAACAGGTTATTCATCATCATGTAATGCATTTCCAATAATCCATAATACTATTGAACTGCCGATTCCAAAAGCACCGACAAATAGTCTGAAAATAGGATTATAATTCACTAAATTAGCAACAATCAATATAGCAATTGTTGTAAAAAATATATACTTTGCAATTTTTTTTAACTCCATTTAATCCTCCAAGAAATCAATAATATGTTCTATCATTCTTTCAAAAACATTCTCAGAATCTTGATTTGCATCAATGACTACAATTCTATCGGGATTGTCTTTTGCAAGTTTAAGATATCCTTCCCTGACTTTTTTATGAAAAGTCAATCCTTCTAAATCCAACCGGTCTTTCTCCCTATTATTTTCAGAAATTCTCTTTAAACCGACTTCTGGTTCAACATCCAATAAAATAGTCAACCCCGGTAAAAAACCTTCTGTTGCAAACAGATTCAGATTATAAACTTCTTCCATTCCAAGTCCTCTTACATATCCTTGATAAACTACAGAAGAATCAACATATCTATCAAAAATAATTACTTTTCCGCTACTTAACTGCGGAACAACTTTTTCAGCAAGATGCTGTCTTCTAGCTGCTGCATATAAAAGCGCCTCTGTTTTTGCATCCATTTCGGTATTGTTTTTGTTTAAAATTATTTCTCTAATAGATTCCGAAATCTTAACTCCACCTGGTTCTCTTGTCACCATATAGTTAATTTTTTTCTCTATAAAATAAGTTTCAATCATTTTAATAATTGTTGTTTTCCCACTTCCATCTCCACCTTCAATGGAAATTATTTTGTCTTTATACATAAAACCACCCCAAATCATCTGTTACTTCTATTATAAGAAAATCCCCTGACATTTGTCACGACATTTATCAAACTGTGCCATTTTTTTCACTTGCAATGAAATGTTTTTTTATCTCCAATGCCGTTTTTTTATCAACACTGGGAACTTCCATAAGTTCCTCTAAAGTGGCATTTTGAATCATTGTAATATTCTCAAAATGTTTTAACAACTCTTCTCGCCTTTTTTTCCCTACACTAGGTATATCTTCTAAAATTGAACTAGTTACACTTTTCCCTCTCAATGTCTTATGATAATTAATTGCAAACCTGTGTACTTCCTCTTGAATTTCAAATATCAACTTATATAATAAAGTACTTTTATCTAAAACATACTCTTCACCTTCATAAATCAAGCCTTTTGTTCTATGAAACTGATCTTTGAACATTCCAATAATCGGAATATTCAACCCATAACTATCCATGACCTCTTTCACTACAGAAACTTGTCCTTTTCCTCCATCCAACAAAATCAATTGAGGCCATTTTGAAAAAGACTGTTCATCGTATTCATCAATAAGCCGTGAAAATCTCCTGCCTAAAACTTCTCTCATCGATCCATAATCATCTATCTTATTTACAGTTTTTATCTTGAATTTACGATAATCATTCTTTTTTCTTGTCCCATTTTCATAAACAATCATTGTGCCTACATTAAAAACACCATAAATATTTGATATATCATATGCTTCAATTCTCTCGATTTCACCAATAGGAATTATTTGATTCAATTCTTCAATTGTTTTATCGTACTTCAACATCTTTGAATTATGTTTTTCCAAATATTTATCCAAATACTCATTGGCATTTTTCAAAACCAAATTTACGAGCCTTTTTTTATCACCTTTTTGAGGAATAATTATACTTGTTTTTTTCTTTCTCAATTTATATAAATATTCTTCTAAAGCATTTATATCCTCAATATTGTTTTCAATTATTATCTCTTTAGGAACAAATGAAGTATCAGAATAAAACTGATAAATAAAACTCCTAATTATTTCATCATAGCTTGAGTCCATCAATTCATCAATAATGAAATTCTGATGATCAATAAGCTTTCCTTCTCGCACAAAAAATACAGTTATACATATATTATCTTTATTTTTGACAACTCCTATGATATCTTGATCTATACCATTTGTATTTACAACTTTTTGCTCGGTTTTCAATGATTTGATGGATATTATTTTATCCCTGATTTTTATCGCTTTCTCAAAAGCCATATTCTCAGCTGATTCTTGCATTTCTTTTTCTAATTGCTTAATCAATTGTTTTTGATTTCCATTTAAAATAACAATGATTTCATCAATCATTTTTGTATATTCTGCTTGAATTTCATCGCCGTATATACAAGGTCCAATACATTTTTTTATATGATAATTTAGACACGGGCGTTTTACCTTGCTTAGATTTCTATCGCATTTTCTTATTTGAAAATTCTTATGTATTTCTTCTAAAATTTCATTGACTGCATAATTACTACTATATGGACCAAAATATTTATTTCTAGTATTCTTAATCTCTCTAGTCTTAACCACTCTTGGAAAATCATCTTCTAATGTCACCATGATATATGGATATTGTTTATCATCTTTTAGCAGTACATTGAATTTAGGTCTGTTTTTTTTAATTAAATTTGCTTCTAAAGCCAATGCCTCTTCTTCTGTATCTGTAATAATATACTCAATATCAGTAATATTTACTACCAGCGTCTGTGTCTTCGGAGAATGCGAATTGAACCCTCTAAAATAAGAAACAACTCTATTTTTCAATTCTTTAGATTTTCCAACGTAAATAATCCTACCATATACATCCTTCATGATATACACGCCAGGTAACTTTGGTATCTTTTTTAGAATTTCTTCAATTTCAGGTCTTATTTTAAACATCTGTAACACTCCAAAAGTATATTGATTTTTTGCTGAAATCCCTATATATTTAACAAAGAGGTGATAACTATGAACAATACAAAACGAAGTCTTATCTTTGGACTGAGCTTGATTTTTACTACTTTAATGTTTACATTATTATTGACAACCCTGCCTAGAGTCAGCACAAAGACAATTTTTTATATTTCTTTGTATATAATAATGCCGTTGATATTTTTCTTGACAAGAAAAATTTATATCGATAGGAACTTCAATAAAGGGCAGATTTTCTTTTCCTTACTGGGAAAAACGAATAATGTAAATATTCGAATAATACTGTACTCGATCTTATTATTTACAGAATACAAGCTTTACAACTCTTTTTCAAATATCAATATGTATTTAACCATACTACTTTTCCTTATAATCACCGAATTTTATATATTTGTATCGAATAGATCCACGAAAGTATATTTTTTAAACCAATCAATTATCGTTTATGGACTAGATTTTAGAATTGATATTCCATTAAACGATGGCATCAAAAATACTTCAGGAATCTATGCTTATACAGACTTTGATGAATATTCTATTAAAAAAAATATTTTTACTCTTCACCTTGATAGTAAAAGAGGAACTATCTCTATGATTTTACCAGAAGATAAAGTTCCTCACATTGTTGCATTTATTCAATCAAAAAACATAAAACATATCGATTAATTCTGATACAAGAACTCTGTCTATAACATTCTACTTAGATATTGACCAGTGTATGATGCTTTATAAGAAGCAACATACTCTGGTGTCCCTTCAACAATAATCTGTCCACCACGATCTCCACCCTCTGGACCTAAGTCGATAATATAATCCGCTGATTTTATCACATCTAGATTATGTTCAATAATCACAACCGTATTTCCAGATTCAACTAAGCGATGAATTACATCGATAAGCATATGCACATCGGCCATATGGAGTCCTGTAGTTGGTTCATCGAGAATGTATAACGTTTTACCCGTACTTCGTTTACTCAACTCAGTAGCTAATTTAATCCTTTGCGCTTCTCCTCCAGATAACTGTGTCGATGGCTGTCCAAGTTTAATGTATCCCAAACCAACTTCTGTCAAAGTTTGCAATTTGTTTTTTATCTTTGGAATATTATTAAAGAAATTTAAAGCTTCTTCAACAGTCATATTTAAAACTTGAGAAATATTCTTACCTTTATACTTCACTTCCAAAGTTTCGCGGTTATACCTTTTCCCTTTACAAATTTCACACTGAACATAAACATCTGGAAGAAAATGCATTTCAATTTTATTTATACCGTCTCCTCTGCACGCTTCACAGCGACCGCCCTTGACATTGAAACTAAAACGACCCTTTTTATATCCACGAATCTTGGATTCTGGCAATTGACCGAATAAATCTCTAATGAAATCAAATACACCGGTATATGTCGCCGGATTACTTCTAGGTGTTCTTCCTATTGGAGACTGGTCTATATCAATAACCTTATCAATGTTTTCCACTCCATTGATAGCATCAAATTTTCCCGGTCTTAATCGACTTCTTTTATTGATTTTTATATAAGTTCCCTTAAACAAAACCTCATTTATCAATGAGCTCTTCCCTGAACCTGACACACCTGTGATGCAAGTGAAAATTCCTAAAGGGATTTTTACATCTAATTGTTTTAAATTATTTTCACAAGCTCCAATAATCTCTAAAAAATTTCCATTGGATTGTTTTCTTTCATCAGGAACTTCAATGCATTTCCTACCCGATAGATAATCCCCTGTTATCGAATTTGAATTGTTTTTTATATCGTCTACCGTACCCTCGGCTACAATATAACCTCCATGCTCTCCTGCCCCCGGTCCTACATCAATAACATAATCAGCATCCGTTATTGTTTCTTCATCATGCTCAACGACTATTAAAGTATTCCCTATATTGGTCAGATTTCTAAGAGCATCCAATAGCATTCTGTTATCCTTTTGATGAAGACCGATACTAGGTTCATCTAAAATATAAAGAACACCGACTAAACCAGATCCAATTTGCGTTGCAAGGCGAATCCTCTGAGATTCTCCACCTGATAATGTATTTGCAGATCTTGAAAGAGTTAAATAATCTAGTCCAACATTTTTTAAAAACATCAATCGCCCGATAATCTCTTTAACAATCTGATCAGCTATCTGCATTTTTACTTGCGACAGCTCTAAGTTTTCAAAAAACACTAAAGCATTTCTCACGGGAAGCTCAGTGATTTCATGTATATTTAATCCACCTATAGTAACAGCCAGCACTTCATCCTTTAGTTTTTTTCCCTGGCATGCAGAACATGGAATCAAGCTCATATATTCTTCAATTTTTTCACGAATATAATCACTGTTAGTCTCTTTATATCTTCTCTCTAGATTATTGATAATTCCCTCAAATGGAGCAAAAAACTCTCTTGTTCCACCATACTTACTCTCATACGTGAATTTTATCTTTCTACTGCCCGTTCCATATAAAATCTCATCAAATAGTTTTTCTGGCATTTCTTCTAGTGGAATTCTCTCGTTAATTCCATGATCGGTTATAATCGCTCGAATCATTTGATGATAATATGTTCCTTCAGCAGTATTCATAAAAGGTGCTATTGCACCTTCACTTATAGAAAGTTTTTTATCTGGTATAATAAGTTTTGGATCAACTTCCTGTAAATAACCAATTCCTTTACAGTGTTCGCAAGATCCATATGGCGCGTTGAAGCTGAACATTCTCGGTTCCATTTCACTAATTCCAACACCATGATCAGGGCATGCAAAATTAGTATTGAACAAGATATCCTCATTATCTAAAATGTTTACTATTATAGTACCTTCTGTTAATTTCAAACTCGTTTCAATAGAATCACTTAATCTTGATTCTATTCCTTCTTTTATTACCAAACGATCTATAACAATCTCTATGGTATGTTTTTTATTCTTGGCTAATTCGATATCTTCGTTTAATTCTACTCTCTCACCATTTATTCTTGCTCTAATATATCCATCCTTTATATACCTTTTGATTTCATTTTTGTGTGTTCCTTTTTTTCCTCTAATTACAGGAGCGATAATTTGAATTTTTGAGCCCTCTTTAATTTCCATAACTTGATCGACAATTTGATCGATTGTAGTACTTTCGATTAATTTGCCGCATATGTGACAATGAGGTGTTCCCGCTCTTGCGAATAATAGCCGTAAATAATCGTAAATCTCAGTCACCGTACCAACCGTAGATCTCGGATTTCTATTTGTAGTCTTTTGATCGATGGAAATTGCAGGAGATAATCCTTCGATATACTCGACATCTGGTTTTTCCATCTGTCCTAAAAATTGCCTTGCATACGAAGATAAACTCTCAACATAGCGCCTCTGTCCTTCAGCATATATAGTATCAAAAGCCAATGAAGATTTTCCAGATCCACTAAGCCCCGTGATTACTACAAATTTATCCCTTGGAATTTTCACATCTATATTTTTTAAGTTATGTTCCTTTGCACCTTTTACAAAAATATAATCTTTCATTTTTTACCTCTTAACATTTTTTTCAATCTATCTATCATGTCTCTATATTCAATCGCCTGTTCAAAATCCAGTTTATTGGATACTTTGAACATTTTAAGTTCATACTCTCTAATCTTACTTTCTATTTCTTTTTTAGTCATTTTAGGCTTATCAGTTTTATATTCTTCAAATTCTTCAGCTGTTTTTGTAGCCTCGATAATTTCTCTAACATCTTTCTTGACTGATTGTGGTGTAATATTATTGTCGATGTTAAACTGATGTTGAATCTTTCTTCTTCTATCTGTTTCATCGATTGCAAATTTCATAGATTTAGTAATTTTGTCAGCATACATGATTACTCTACCATCTATATGCCTTGCAGCTCTACCTACAGTCTGAACTAAAGATGTCTCAGACCTTAAAAAACCTTCTTTATCTGCATCCAATATTGCTACAAGAGAGACTTCCGGCAAGTCTAAACCTTCTCTTAAAAGGTTTATTCCAACTAGTACATCAAACTCACCTAATCGCAGATCTCTTATTATTTTCATTCTTTCCAAAGTAGCTACATCAGAATGCATATACCTGACCTTTATTTCTAAAGACACCAAATAATCTGTTAAATCTTCCGCCATTCTCTTAGTAAGTGTCGTCACCAATATTCTTTCATTTTTCTTGATTCTAATTTTAATTTCTCCAATTAAATCATCGATCTGACCTTTTATAGGTTTTACTTCAATAA